>NZ_JBATKE010000047.1:0-24660 GCF_049669105.1 Eudoraea sp. | reverse complement strand
ATCTTATGTATATGACCACTTTTAAAGATCAAGAAACAAGGGATGAACTTTGGAAAGCTTTTTTTGATTCCCCTGAATGGAAAGAATTGCTTACTTATCCTAAATATGAGAATACGGTTTCTCATGCAGATATTCACTTTCTGTATCCGACGGATTACTCCGACTATTAATCTTTAACCCTCTCGTTTGGACAAATTTCAATTTAAATACCGGGTTTAATTTATGAGCTAATCTTCTCGTCGTCTCAACTAATTAAGCATTGCCAAATTTTAATAAATATCAATATTTGTAGTCTTATTCTTACTTATTTTATATTTAGACCAATAAAGGACTGTAATCACATAAAACTAAATAGGAGTTAATCTCGTATATATGGTCAGAAGTATAATAAATTAAGGTGTTTTGGAGTTATTACGTAAGATAAGTCGCAATTAATTGGTCGTTTCTTGCCCGAACACTAGAGAGTGCGTTTTTTATAGTATTCTAAAATTGAAAATTTGATATTGTTAATGGGGCTTAAGGTGAGTGTAATATCACTGTGACAAAATATTTTGATGAAAAATATATTGATTCTTTTTTTATGGTTTTTCTTTAGTCAGCCAAACCATGCGCATGATCGGACTCCTTTAATAGTGTCCCGGATTGATGACCCAATTGAATTGAGTAAGAAAATTATAACTGAGAACACCGACTCCTGGAGCGAAGATGCAAAACGTCGAATACTTGAAACTTATGGATCCGGCAACTTGTCCAATGCGGCAAACAAGAATTATATTCTACTGGAATCACCAACCCTCGTATTTGATTATTTCCAAGGTGGATTTTCCAATTCACAAGAACTGTTAAGTAAAGATCTTTTTCTTAAAATTTTGAATCAGGCTGTCGATTCACCAGAGGTAGTGAGTACAGAAGTAGCCAAAGCAAGCCTGGAGCAAAGCCTGAAAGAATATCTTTTGGCCTATAACATAGCAAAGAAATTTAAAGAATCTAATTCTCTTAGCAACGAAGAAGCTATTAAGTTTTTAGAAAATAGATTTGGATATGAGAAGCTTAGTTTTGCTAAAAATTTAAATAATGCCAGTTCAGAGAATTACAATCAGGTATCAAATAAAAAAAATGCAAAAAAAGTAATTTCAAAAATAAATTTTATAAAAAAGACATATCCAAGTCAAATCCCGTTAATAAATGTTCTTGCAGAATTGGAAGAATTCTATCAGTTATTACAAGAGGCAAATATTGGATTAACTGCATATGTACCATATAACAATTTCAAAAATTCCGTTTATAAGTTAAATAAACAAAGAATAAACGAAAGAATACAATGGCGTTCATCCATAGAAATTACATATCCTACAACTGGAACAGTTTGGATTGCTCCTAGCCCTGTAGAAATAAAATGGACTACATCGAATATGGATGAAAGCAAAACTATAAAGTTCTTTTTAACCAGAGACGATGTGGTAGTGCAAGAACTAGGAGTTTTTAAAAACAATCACTTTGTAAAAGATGTAAAGCTCAGAAAAGGGCTTCCTTCCGGAAATAAGTATAAAATTATGGGTATTGAACTCTTCCCGGTAAATAAATACCATATAGCGAAGTATGCCACTCCCTATTTTACCATAAAAAAAGAAGATAAAATACCTGAAGAAATAATAGTAGATGCCCCTGCTGAAATTGTAGAAGCCCCCGCTATAGTTATAGAGGCACCTATTGAAGTTCAAGAAGTTTCTGTAGAGCCAGTTGAAGAGCCCGCGAAAATAGTTGAGAAACTTGAAGCCCCGGTAAAAAAACCTATAGAGACAATTGCTATAGTAGAGGAAGAAACGAAAGAAATAGCAGTTAAGGAGGAAGTTAAGACACCAAATCGAACGGTTTTTGAAGGAAGAAAAATTTCATATCAAAAAGAAATGATCGTAGAGAACGAGATAATAACTATAAGTCTTTATGACCATGGTAGAGCAGATGGTGACATTGTATCTATATATCTTAATGGTGAGCAAATTGTAGCTAGTCATATTTTAACATATAAGAAGAAAAGTTTTGAGGTAAAATTGAATTTAAACAAATCCAATGATCTATTTCTCTATGCCCATAATCTGGGTAATTATCCTCCAAATACAGTTTCCTTAGAAATAAAAGATGGTTCAAATTCAGAAAATATTGTCCTAAATTCTGACTTATCCAGTTGCGAGGCAGTATTAATAAGTGTAAAACAATAACTCTTTAAGGTAGTACTCCTGCAAGAAGTCTATATAAGAGTTATCGGCCAAAACATCTTAATTTAGCAGCTCCAAAAATCAATAAACTACATAGAATAAATAGTCCGTCTAAATTTTTCTTCGAAGACGTTCTTTTTTTATCAGCTCCAATTCCCTATTTGTTTGTCCGGCTACTGAAGTATTTTCTTCGGCACGTCTTATTAAATAAGGCATTACATCACGTACAGGTCCAAAAGGTAAATACTTTGCAACATTAAAACCCTTTTCTGCCAGATTAAAAGAAATGTGGTCACTCATTCCATATAATTGGCCAAACCAGATACGGGTATCATTATGAGAAATACCTTTTTGATCCATTAATTCAATTAATTTATAAGAACTCAATTCATTATGGGTGCCCGAAAAAAGGGAGATCCTGTCCAGGTGTCCCACTATATAGGCTACTGTTTCATCATAATTAGAATCACTTTCGGATTTGGTAGCACATATGGGGGTCGCATAATTATATTCCAAAGCTCTTTCATTTTCCTTTTCCATATAAGCCCCGCGAACGGTCTTGATTCCTATTTTAAAATCTTCCTTCAGAGCTTTTGCATGAAGCTCTTTAAGGTAATCCATACGATCCCATCGGTAAAGTTGCAGTGTATTAAAAACAATAGCTTTTTCCTTATTGTATTTACGCATCATTTCCTCCACCAATTCATCTGCGGCATCTTGCATCCAGCTTTCCTCGGCATCTATCAAAAGTGGAACATCAAGGTCATATGCTTTTTTACATGTGGTCTCAAAACGACCCACTACCCTATCCCACTCTTCTTGTTCTTTTTTTGACAGAGATTTACCTTCTCCAATTTTATGAAAAAGTGACACTCTGCCATAACCACTAGGCTTAAAAACTGCAAAAGGAATAGCATCCAGTTCCTTTACAAAATCTAGTATCATTAAGGTTTTCTCAAGAGCGGCATCAAGAGGATCTTCTGTATCTTTACCTTCAACAGAATAATCAAGAACAGAACAAACACCTTTACTCCACATTTTATCCACTACGGTCATGCAATCTGCCTCACTTACACCTCCGCAAAAATGATCGAACACAGTTGCCCGAATAAGGCCATCAACCGGTAATCTTGCTTTTAGAGCAAAATTGGTCATTGCTGTACCAATTTTAACAAGCGGTTCATTCGCTATCATCTTAAAAAGAAAATAGGCTCTCTCCAATTCAGAATCGGATTTAAGAGAAAATGCGGTTGAGGTATCTTCAAAAATTCTGTTCATTTTTACGAATTAGTTATCATTTCAAAGATAATAACAGAATTTGTATCCATTTACTAAAAAATTGCCTTTATTTTGTGTTTTGCTTTTAAAAAGGCATTCCTTTAGGATTATCAAGAAAGGTATTATAAACTATAACCCATGGAATCAATCACTTCTTTTTCTGCCCAAATCCATTTTAACTATTTGGGCTATGAGGCTTTCGAATATCATTTAAAAAAATCAAACTATTCTAGTCTTTTTATACTTGTTGATGAAAATACCCGGGAGCATTGTCTGCCTAAATTTTTAGCGAGTGTTGGAGGGAGTTATGACTTCGAGATTATTGAGACAGAATCTGGTGAAATTAACAAAAGTATTACTAGTTGTATAAAAGTTTGGGAAGCGCTTTCACTAAAAGGCGCAGATAGACAGAGTTTGTTAATAAATCTCGGAGGGGGTGTTATTACAGATTTGGGTGGTTTTGTAGCTTCAACATATAGAAGAGGTATAGATTTCATCAATATTCCCACAAGCCTTCTAGCTATGGTAGATGCTTCCGTTGGAGGTAAGACCGGAGTTGATATGGGAATGTTAAAAAATCAGATAGGCGTAATAAACCAGCCTAAAATGGTACTTATTATCCCTAAATTCCTAAACACACTAGATAAGAGGCAATTGAATAGCGGCTTTGCAGAAATGCTAAAACATGGCCTGATTGTTAGTGAACCCTTTTGGAGAGTTCTTAAACAAGTCAATTCTGTTGACCAATTGGAAGATCATATTTACGAATCTATAGTCATAAAAAATGAAATAGTTCGTCAGGATCCGAGGGAGAAAAGTCTTAGAAAAATATTAAATTTTGGTCATACCCTGGGTCACGCTATAGAATCCTATTTTTTGGAGAATGCGGAACGTGAGTCCCTGCTTCACGGTGAGGCAATTGCCATTGGTATGATATTGGAAGCATTCTTATCACATCAACAAACCGGCTTGGGTATAAATCAATTGGAAGATATTAAGATGACAATACTCAGACATTTTGAAAAAGTTGAATTTAACGATGACGACATCCATTCGATAATAGATCTATTGAAATACGATAAGAAGAATTCCCACGGAAGTGTTTTCTTCGTACTTCTAAAAAGGATTGGTGATGCGCAGATTGACAATAGAGTTCCTGATGATATTTTAAGCCAGGCATTTGCATACTACAAAGAATAGCAGCTACATATACTAAAATTGCTATTTTACAACTCTTTGAATTCGCAAAGGAAAAAAAAGTATAGTTTAGGTACAGGATTAAAACAACTGCTACAGTTGTATTCAAATACCTGCTTATGAAACGTATACTTATTGATTACAAAAAATTAAACCACCAAGTGACCGCTCTTCTTATTGAAACCTATCCCGACGGATATGGAGATGAAGATATAATTTCTTTTAGAAATGCTAACGGTGAATTCATTGAAGCCGTAGAATTACAAACTGCGGATACCCTTTATCTTATTAAAATAAGTAAAAGTCTTTCTCATTTCATTGCTAATTTCGATGAAAACATAGACGAAGGGCTTGAAGCAATAAAAGATGAATCTATTGAAGGACCTTCTTTAGAATTTAATATTGAAGAGGAAAATGAGGGCGAAAAAGATTTTGATTAGTCTTTAAGGTAGTGCTCACGTAATACATTTCTATGGTGTTTCTGGTGGCCGCAACAAATGAAACCCAGTGCCGCAACACTCATAGGTGAATCACTGGCAATTCCAACTCTTTTTAATGTCTTATCAGAAAATTTTTCAAAAAGAGCAATAGTAGACTTTCGTATGGCTCTATAATTCTCTATCACTTCTTGCTGATTCCAATTTTCTGCATCAGATTCCATAACAAACTTATCCTGATCGAATCCCGGTAAAGGTGTTTTATCGTTTCTGGCGAAGCGAAGCGCCCTATATTGAAATACGCGTTCCGTATCCAAGACATGGACCAAAACCTGGGCCACTGTCCATTTTCCCTCACTATAGGTATAATGAAATTTATCTTTTATAATACTCGAAATAAATAATGGAAAATTCTCCAATTGCCTTCTTAACATCTCTACTAATTCCACGTCACCCAAAGTAGCAATATACGGTTGGTAAAAGGGATGGTAATCTTCTTTTTTCAGTTCAGAACTCTTCATTTAAGGAAAATAACAATGTTAGTAGTCTTTTTAAAAGTATTTTATATAAGGATAATGATTAATGTGAAGTTAACTGATATCCATTGAAATTTCGGATGATCTGCCAGATCAGCAATCTTAATTTATAAAATGTCTTATTTTATAATTCATTAAAAATGGTGTGCATCAAACGCTTTTTGTCATTAATACTCTCTTCCAGGGAAATCATGGTCTCCGTCCTGCTAATACCATCAATATCATCTATCTTAAAGATGATATTTTTGGCATGGTTAGTATCCTTTGCCCTTATTTTACAAAAGATGTTGAATTTACCAGTAGTAATATGTGCAACGGTAACATTGGGTATTTGATTCAAACGTTCTAAAACAAATTTAGTTTGATGCGTTTTTTCCAGAAAAATGCCCACATAAGCTATGAATGCATAACCCAGTTTTACATAATCCAGTGTAAGTGAAGATCCGCGTATAATTCCGGCTTCCTCCATTTTTTTAACCCTAACATGAACCGTTCCTGCAGATATCAGTAATTTTTTAGCAATATCAGTAAATGGTGTTCTGGTGTTGTCAATTAACATGTCCAGAATTTGATGATCTATTTCGTCTAGTTTTATTTTCCCCATTTTAAGAATAATTTTTACTTGGGGGTAAATTTAAGAATTTAAATGTAATAAATACTAGGTATTTTTGAATTATACGCAAAATATTATCACTTTTTCACGTGATAATTTAAAAAAGGAGTTTATGTAATTTTCTATCCGATTTTAAGAAGTTGAGATCATTTTGATCTTTACAATCAAGATATTTATGTCCAAAGCTATCCCTTAATTCACCAGTGGCTTCAATAAAAGGGTTAAAAATGATAATTTCTTCATTTAATATCTCTTTATAAAGAATGCCAATATTGTGGTCATATTTCTTATTAATAAGATTTGCATTTAAGATTAAGACATCATAATAACGTTTATTATTTTCGGGAATGTCAAAATAAGTATCCAAACTGTATCCTTCAATTTTGCGTTGAGCTATTACCGATATTGCAGTGATTAAGGAGTAAAATATGAACTCCCTTGTTTGCTCTCTTTGGTAATCATCTGGAAAATGACCTGCTTCAAATAATATGGTGGGCGTTCCCAGTAGTTGAAACGCATCTCCAACACAATTAGGGTTAAAGGCATCGTCATATCTTCCAATCTGATCCGGTATAACGGATGACAAAGCTTTGTGTATGGCCGCAATAATTTTCATGCTTTGACCTCGGCTGGCTGAGACGCTACGTTCAATATCATGCGCAGGGGCCAAAAACGACAAAGTAGCTGGTTTCTCAAGACTTCCCACATTAAAAATTGTCCGCTGATCATGGAGATTAAAACAATAATCGGGCTTTATTTCATTATAAAGAACTCGCAGAATTCTGCTTTCTGGTTGACTCAATTCTATTGCGTCTCTATTTAAATCTACGTTATTGGCATTTTCCCTGGTATAGTCCACAGCACCATCAGGATTTAAGACAGGAACAATTGTTAATGTGACTGATGATAAAATTTGATTAACGAGTTCATTGGTCTTATCTAAATAATTAATTAAATCCAGTACTGCTTTTGTGGTGGTGGTCTCATTACCATGCATCTGGGACCACATTAAGATTTTAATTTTACCGCTACCTAATGTTAATTTATGAATGGGACTGTTTTTTACAGATTTCCCTAACTGAGAAACTTTATTCTGAATTGAATTTCTATTTATTACAGATTGCAGTTGCGAACGTCTGATATATCTTCCATGCACCGAAAGCTCTTTTATATCTTGATAATTTAAAGAAGAAAAATTCACAATAGAGTTAATTTATATTACAAATGTAAAGGACAAATCAATTACAAATGTGATTAAATTAGTTACATTTGTAAACAGTATAGGCGATTTTTCGCAGCGTTTTGAGTACCGTTGTAAACAAATTAAGGTTAGTTTATTAAAAATAGCTTAATAAATTGTATTTCAGATATTTAAATGTCTTTAATTCTATTATTTATATAATACTTATTGATTAAAATTAAACACTTATATCCAAAGAAAATAAATATTTAATTAGATTATTGTACAATGGTAAACACAGAAGAATTTGTACGGCGTTTAGAAAAAATATTAAATTATTATGGGCTTTCAGCATCTGCTTTTGCAGATAAGATAGCAGTCCAAAGATCTACCATTTCCCATTTGCTTACAGGCAGGAATAAACCCAGCCTTGAATTCGTACTGAAAGTTGTAAAGTCATTTCCAGAAGTTAACCTTTATTGGCTGCTCAACGGAAAAGGCACATTTCCTGCAGTTCAAAAAGAAACAACGCCACCCTACTCTCCCGAAACAGTATCCTCTACGGAATACCCATCCAATTCGAAATCAATTAAAAAAATAATCATTTTTTATGAAGATGGTAGTTTTGAGGCATTTAATAAAAATAAGGGGCAATAGCAGCATCACTTCAGAAATTCGTATAATACTCCGCCTAGATATCCGTACTATTTTGTTATTTTGCAACTATGAAATGGTCCTTCCTCATAGTTTGTATTTTTCTTATCGCAAACTCGTGTTACCAACCCGAAAGAGACTGCAAAGCTTTTAAATATGGAACTTTTACGTTTACATCAACCATAAATAATGAAGAAAAGACTACCACATTTGTTCGATATAAAAATATTGAGGTTGATTTTTATGAAGGAAAGAGTGACACCTCCTCTGTTAGGTGGATAAATGAATGTGAATATATAGTGAAGAAATTGAACCCCAGGAATATGGCCGAAGAGAAATCAATTCACATGAAAATACGAACCACAACAGATAGCTCTTATACTTTTGAGTACGGTATTGTAGGAGAAACAAATAAATCTGTGGGAACTGCTATAAAAATTAAGTAATAATGTTTGAAATTTTAACTAGTCCCGATGCCTGGGTAGCTCTATTAACCCTAACCTTCTTAGAGATAGTATTAGGTATAGATAATATTGTATTTATATCGATTGCGGCAAACAAGTTGCCTGCAAAGGATCAGCGCAAAGCTACAAATCTGGGATTAATATTGGCTATGCTACAGCGCATCATATTGCTGTTTGCCGTTTCTTTTCTTATTGGTTTAAAGATTCCCTTTTATTATATAGATGCCTCCTGGATCTCTATAGGAATTAGTGGCCAGGCCCTGATCCTGTTTTTTGGAGGTCTTTTCCTATTATATAAAAGTACTTCAGAAATTCATGAAAAGGTGGAGATGCCGGAACATGACGAAGACGCACTAAAATCCAGGAATATTACCACGCTCTCCAAAGCAATTGTGCAAATTGTTATAATTGATTTTATATTTTCCATAGATTCAATATTAACAGCTGTAGGTATGACCAATGGCATTGGTGATAAGCCTATAGATGCCCTGGTCCTAATGGTTATTGCTGTAGTTATTTCTATCATAATCATGATGGTTTTTGCTAATCCTATCCGGGTTTTTATTAATAATCACCCATCCATGCAGATACTCGCTCTTTCGTTTTTAATTCTAATAGGATTTATGCTTATTGCTGAAGCTGCACATTTGAGCCATGCAAGAATATTTGATCAGGAGATTGGAGCTATTCCGAAAGGATATTTATATTTTGCCATTGCCTTCTCTTTATTGGTAGAGTTTTTAAATATGAAGATTCGGAAAAAAAATAATTTAAAAAAGGTTCCGGAAAAGCAAAAATAAAATCCAGGCAGGATTAACCTGTCGCGCTATAGCTTTAAGGGCATTGCTTGACCAATAGCTACACCAATTGTGATTCCCTAAGTTTTTGCTGCTGTTGTTTCACGGTCAATGTACTGCCGTCATGGCTCCATCCGGGTGGTCCAAATATATACATCAAGGCATGGGAAAGCCTTTTCGACTTTTTCACATCCTTCCAGATATCCTTATATTCATGGGTAAGGATCACGAGGGGATTGTAAGAGTTTGGTGAATGAATAACGCCGTATTTGATCTTGGTATCATTATCCAGTTCTTTCCAGGTACCGAAGACCTTGTCAAAAATATTAAGGATTCCCCCATGATTTTTGTCCAGATACTCTACATTTTGAGAATGATGAACCTGATGCATGGTGTGTGTATTAAATATCTTTTCGAGGAATCCCATTTTTGGAACATAGACGGAATGCAATTGAAATTGCCACATAATCTCTATTCCTATACATACGATAACCATTTCCGGGGGAAAACCAATTGCAGGCATCCACATATAGAAAAAGGGTTTGTGGAAAATTGTGAACCATCCATTACGAACCGCAGTACCCAGGTTAAAATTATCAGAAGAATGATGGACGATATGACCTGCCCAAAATAATCTTATTTCATGGTTTGCTCTATGAAAACAATAGTAAGTAAAATCATCGGCCAACATACAAAGTAACCATACATACCATGCGTAACCAAAGGCTTCGTAACCCAATAGGTTTGTTCGCACTCCATTAGTAACAGGGTTAAAAAATTCATAGGATACCTCAAAAAGCGCTATGGCAAAGATGATCTTAAACAACGGTCCTATAATTGCAGCTCCAACACCCATGGCACCGCTGGCGAACAAATCTTTCCAATTATATAATTGTTCGTTTCCATGTGTTTTGCTGTAAATAAGTTCAAAAATAATTAGGGCGATAAAACAGGGGACGCCGTAAATCAGGGGGTTTGTAAAATCCATAAATTTGTTGAAGTTTTCACTTTATTGTTGCAGGAATTGACAAGTATAGCCAAAACAAATACAATTAGCAAGTTAAAATTAGTGTCATTCTCATTATTGCATATGAATATTCTATAATTTGCTAAAAAAGCTTTGTTTGCCCATCACCATCTTCCTTACCAGGATTATCTTTGCTATTGACCTGTTTATTTTCCTTCTTAGATTTTGCAGGTAAATCTTTTGTCTCCGGAATTATATTTTCTTCATCCACCACCTCAATATCCAAGGTGTCATGAACTTCCGGTACTTCATATGGCAAGGGATCCAATGCATTAATCTCGAGGACTTTATCTTTGGTTAATTGATTTCCCATTGCAGAACTACCTTTTACGCTAATAAACTCTTCTATATTGATTGTAAGGTTGTCTTTGCGTTCCATCCCTCTTTTTTTAGAATACACTAATTCCGCCATGGGCCGATAATCTGTAAATACTTTTTCTAGATAGGATTTTGGATGGTCCGTAATTATTTTTTCCTCTTTATCGCAATTTTCCACAAGAAATCGTTTTATGTAAAACAGTTCTTTTTCTCCCTCCCAGTATATCACAGAAACAGGTTTATTGGGCACCCATTTTTCCAAGACAATAATATCATCATCAAAACGCATTGTCAGTTCCGGAATAACTGTTTTCAATAATCCTTTTTGGTTAACAATAAGAAGTCTGTCTTCATTGGTAAAATCTCCCAGGAGTTCCCCCCTGTTATCAACATTCAGCCGCTGAACTGTATCGTCAAACCATAGCTTGCGCGGTTTAAGTGTGGAAAGTCCTTTTTCCTTAAGTTCTACTTTTTTTACAGAATATTTAGTTACGATATTGCCTTTTGAAGCACGACCTTTTATCATCACATCTGCAAAATCCAAGTCCCACTTTAATTTCTTTATGTTGCCTGCTTGCCTAAGAAAAATCGTAACTACTTCTGCTTCCCCATTTGGATTCGCCGAAAAATAACTAATCTCTGAATTGCTTTTACCGGCTGTAAGATCGTAATGTTTATCTCGCGTAATTCCTGTAACATAAAAGCGCTTTACATAGCTCGATCCTCCTCTGCCATCCTTATAAATCATATTGTAAGTTGTCCGCTGGTCTTTCTTCTTAAACACGGCTACATGAATTATGTTTTTACCGATAAATATTTTTGAATCTACCTTGGTTATCATCATATGACCGTTTTTGGTAAATACGATGATATCATCTATATCACTGCAGTCCGTAACATACTCGTCACGCTTTAAAGAAGTTCCAATAAAACCCTCCTCCCTGTTTACATATAGTTTGGTGTTTCTAATGACTACTTTGGTTGCCTCAATATCATCAAAAATTCTAATTTCAGATTTACGCTCTCTGCCTTTACCATATTTACTTTTTAACTCCTTAAAATATGAAATTGCAAAATCTACCAAATTAGCAAGGTGGTCTTTAGTTTGGGCAATTTTATCTTCCAGACTATCAATGTACTGCTGTGCTTTATCCAAATCAAATTTGGATATTCTTTTTATCCTAATTTCCGTAAGCCTTACAATATCTTCTTCTGTCACCCCCCTTTTAAGGTGTTTAATATGTGGCTTTAGTCCTTTATCTATAGCACTTATGACTCCTTCCCATGTTTCTTCTTCTTCTATATCCCTATAGATTCGGTTTTCTATAAATATCCGTTCTAGAGAGGCAAAATGCCATTGTTCCTGGAGTTCTGATAACTGTATCTCCAATTCTGCTTTAAGCATAGCCACAGTATTATCTGTAGAACGTTCAAGCATTTCTGTAACTCCTATAAATAAAGGTTTGTTATCTTCAATAATACAGCCCAAAGGTGAAATTGAAGACTCGCAGGAAGTAAAGGCGTATAGGGCATCAATAGTCTTATCTGGTGAAATACCTCCGGGAAGATGTATCAGTATCTCAACCTGCGCTGCCGTATTATCTTCAATCTTCTTTATCTTAATCTTCCCTTTATCATTTGCTTTCAGGATTGAATCTATTAATGAAGAAGTATTTGTGCCATACGGTATTTCATTAATAACCAGTGTATTTTTATCAAGTTGTGAAATTTTAGCCCTTACCCTTACTTTGCCACCCCTTAATCCATCATTGTAGTTAGTAACATCAATAATACCTGCGGTAGGGAAATCTGGAAACAATTTAAAACGTTGCCCTTTCAAATGTTTAATAGATCCATCAATAATCTCATTAAAATTATGAGGGAGAATCTTAGTAGACAAACCAACTGCAATGCCTTCTGCTCCTTGAGCCAGTAATAAGGGAAATTTAACCGGAAGATTTACAGGTTCTTTCTTTCTTCCATCATAAGATGACTGCCAATCAGTGATTTTTGGACTAAATACTACCTCTAATGCAAATTTGGAAAGTCTGGCTTCAATATATCGGGATGCCGCTGCTCCATCGCCCGTTAAAATATTACCCCAATTCCCTTGAGTATCAATAAGTAGTTCTTTCTGACCAATCTGAACCATGGCATCCGCTATGCTTGCATCGCCATGAGGGTGATATTGCATTGTATGCCCAACTACATTGGCAACCTTATTATACCTTCCATCGTCCAACTCCTTAAGCGCATGCATAATTCTGCGTTGCACGGGCTTAAAACCGTCTTCAATAGCTGGTACCGCCCTTTCTAAAATCACATAAGAAGCATAATCTAAAAACCAATCTTTATACATGCCGGTAACCCGGGTAAGTGCCTCCTGGCCATTACCCTGGTCTTCTTCAGGCACTTCATTTACTTCTTCATTCTCCTCCATAAAGAAAGATAGGTATTATTCTTATTTATAGTTAATTCTCTTCTATTAAGTCAACTTCAACTTTAAGGTTTTCAATAATAAATTCCTGACGGTCCGGAGTATTTTTTCCCATATAAAACTTTAAAAGTTCTTCAATAGATAATGCTTTATCGAGCATAACTGGCTCTAACCGTATGTCATCTCCAATAAAGTGTTTAAACTCATCCGGCGAAATTTCACCCAGTCCTTTAAAACGAGTTATTTCCGGTTTACCTGATAACTTAGTAATCGCCTCCCTCTTTTCGTCCTGACTGTAGCAATAATAGGTTTCCTTTTTATTTCTTACCCTAAATAATGGTGTCTGTAAAATATATAAATGATTCTCTTTTATTAATTCAGGAAAAAATTGAAGAAAAAATGTAATCAGTAATAATCGAATATGCATTCCGTCTACATCGGCATCAGTAGCAATTACAATATTATTATAACGTAAATCCTCCATGGATTCTTCTATATTCAGAGCAGCCTGAAGCAGATTGAATTCTTCATTTTCATACACTATTTTTTTTGACATCCCATAGGAGTTCAATGGCTTACCCCGAAGACTAAATACCGCCTGCGTGTTTACATCTCTCGATTTAGTTATAGAACCAGAAGCTGAATCACCCTCGGTAATAAACAAGGTCGATTCCAGGCGTCTTTCGCTTTTCATATCTCCCAGATGCAACCTGCAATCACGTAATTTCTTGTTATGCAAACTTGCTTTTTTAGCTCTTTCCCGTGCCAGCTTTCGTATTCCCGAAAGTTCTTTTCGTTCGTTCTCAGCCTGAACAATTTTACGTTGAATTTTCTCAGCGGTTTCCGGGTTTTTATGAAGGTAATTATCAAGCTGCTTCCCTATAAAATCGTTGATGTATGTTCTTACCGTTGGGAATTCTCCTCCCATGTCTGTTGAGCCAAGTTTGGTTTTCGTCTGACTTTCAAAAACAGGTTCCATCACTTTGATAGAAATCGCCGAAATTATTGATTTTCGGATATCGGAAGCGTCATAATTCTTACCGTAGTAGTCTCTTATTGTTTTTACAATGGCCTCTCTGAAAGCAGATTGATGGGTACCTCCCTGAGTGGTATGCTGTCCGTTAACAAAAGAGTGGTATTCCTCGCTATACTGTGTTTTACTATGGGTAATAGCTACTTCAATATCCGGCCCTTTCAGGTGAATTATTGGGTACAATAAATCCTCTTTAGTATTGTTATCTTCCAGTAAATCCTTAAGTCCATTTTCGGAAAAGAATTTTTCTCCATTAAAAACAATGGTAAGGCCAGGGTTAAGATATACGTAATTTCTGAGCATGCGTTCTACATACTCATTTCTATATTTGTATTTTTTAAATATAACCTCATCAGGAATAAATGTTATCTTGGTCCCTCTTCTCCTGGAAGTTTCTTCCAAAAGTTCTTCGTTTACTAATTCTCCGGTTTCAAATTCAGCAGATTTGGATTTACCGTCCCTGTTCGATTCTACTTTAAAATATGCAGATAGTGCATTAACAGCCTTTGTCCCAACCCCGTTAAGTCCAACCGATTTTTTAAATGCACGGGTATCATACTTTCCTCCTGTATTCATTTTGGAGACCACATCAACCACCTTACCCAGTGGAATACCCCGGCCATAATCCCTTACGGTTACTTTTTCACCCTGAATAGAAATGTCAATGGATTTTCCGGCGCCCATGACAAATTCATCAATACAATTGTCTATAGTTTCTTTTAGTAAGATATAAATGCCGTCATCAGCAGAAGATCCGTCGCCAAGTTTTCCAATATACATTCCAGGTCGCAGACGGATATGCTCCTTCCAGTCCAGCGATCTTATATTATCTTCGGTATATTGTGATTCTGCCATGATATTTGGGGATTACCCTGCTAATATAAAATTTCGGAGCAGAAATCAAAATGTGCAGTATAGAAAGTAATTAACAATAAAACGCCATGTTTTGTTGATAGCGAGATTATATTACTATTAAAAACAACAATTCCAGGGATATCGCCTCTTAAACATTAAACCTAAAATGCATAATATCACCATCCTTTACTACATAATCTTTTCCTTCCACACGCATTTTCCCGGCTTCCTTTACTTTTGTTTCACTTCCATAGCTAATGTAGTCGTTATATGAAATAACCTCAGCCCGAATAAATCCTTTTTCAAAATCTGTATGGATAACCCCAGCTGCCTGCGGTGCCGTGGAGCCTACCTTTATGGTCCAGGCCCTGACTTCTTTAACTCCTGCTGTAAAATAGGTTTGAAGGTGTAAAAGAGAATAAGCTGCTCTAATCATTTTAGCCGAGCCGGCCTCTGTCAACCCTAAATCTTCTAAAAACATTTGTCGTTCTTCGTAAGTATCTAATTCGGTAATGTCCGCTTCCGTGCCTACAGCCAAAACAATTACTTCTGCCTGTTCATCTGCAACTGCAGCTTTTACCTGTTCTACATATTCATTTCCAGAGACCGCTGATGCTTCATCTACATTGCAGACATAAAGAACCGGTTTGTCTGTAATAAACTGCAGAGGTTTAATAAAATCATTTCGGTCATCATCTTCAAAAGCTAAAGCACGCACAGATTTACCTGTTTCCAATCCTTCTTTTACCGCTTGTAAGACAGTAGCTTCTTTTTGAGCCTCTTTATTACCTGTTCTGGCCGCTCTATTTACCTTGTCTAACTTCTTTTCAACCGTTTCCAGGTCTTTTAGCTGTAATTCCATATCTATGGTCTCTTTATCCCTAATAGGATCTATAGACCCATCTACATGAACTACATTATCATTGTCAAAACAACGTAAAACATGCAAAATAGCATCGGTTTCCCGTATGTTACCCAAAAATTGATTCCCTAAACCCTCTCCTTTGCTTGCTCCTTTAACCAGTCCGGCAATATCTACTATATCTACTGTAGCAGGAATAACCCGTTCAGGGTTAACCAATTCTGCCAATTTTTCGAGCCTTGGATCGGGCACATTAACAACACCAATATTTGGCTCAATCGTGCAAAAGGGAAAATTGGCACTTTGTGCCTTTGCATTGG
Organism: Eudoraea sp.; assembly: GCF_049669105.1. Classification (NCBI taxonomy): domain Bacteria; kingdom Pseudomonadati; phylum Bacteroidota; class Flavobacteriia; order Flavobacteriales; family Flavobacteriaceae; genus Eudoraea; species Eudoraea sp. The sequence continues at coordinate 8,436 of NZ_JBATKE010000047.1, read as the reverse complement.
ATAAACAATTAAAAAGAGTTGACTTGCCAACATTCGGGAGCCCTACAATACCTGCTTTCATCTATTCTTTCTTAGAAACATCCTGGCCAGCTACAATCAGCTTGCCATATTTTGGGTGCAAATATAGTTTTTACCTGTATATTTAGAATCATTTAAACTGCCATTATGAAGAAAATTATCCTTCAGGGAATTCTATATGATGAGAAGTCATCCTTTTTAAAAGGCCCTGCACTGGCACCACCCAAAATTAGAAGTTTTTATAAGAGTCCATCTGCTAACTACTTTGCGGAAAACGGTCTGGAAATACTCCCGGAAATTTTCGATGATAAAGGAGACTTTGAAATTAGCACATATTTCGACATTGAAAAATTTACCTCAAAAAACATAAAAAATAATACGTATTTGCTGACTTTGGGAGGCGATCATTCAATTACATACCCTGTTATAAAGTCTTTCAGCAAGGTACATGGACCTATAGATCTGATTCATATCGATGCTCATGCCGACCTATATGACACATTTGAGGGGGACAAATACTCCCACGCCTGCCCATTTGCAAGAATCATGGAAGAAAAATTGGTCAAGAGATTGATGCAAATTGGCATAAGGACACTTTCAAAGCATCAGCGCGAACAGTCAGAGAAATATGGTGTTGAAACTTTTGAAATGAATCAAATGCGCGAATTACCATCTTTAAAACTTAGAAATCCGGTTTATATCTCCTTGGATATGGATGCTTTGGATCCTGCCTATGCCCCGGGTGTTTCGCATCACGAACCAGGGGGCTTGAGTACCCGGGAGGTATTAACTATTATTCAGGCAATAGATGTTCCTATACTGGGAGCCGATATTGTGGAATACAATCCAACCCGCGACATAAACAATATGACAGGTATGGTCTGCGCAAAATTATTTAAGGAAATAGCTTCGAAAATGATCGAGAACAACCCATAGAATACTCATCTATTCCGGGTGCATAAATCGTTGCTTGGCCAGTAATTCCTCCTCCGTTTCTACTCTATTTTCATCCGGAACACAACAGTCTACCGGGCAAACTGCAGCGCATTGAGGTTCTTCATGGAATCCCATGCACTCCGTACATTTGTCTGGTGCTATATAGTAGATCTCATCACTTATTGGCTCCTGTACTTCATCAGCGTTCACAACCTTCCCATCTGGTAATACAACCTCACCTTTAAGAGAGGTTCCATCGTTATACCGCCATTCATCTGCGCCTTCATATATAGCGGTATTTGGGCATTCGGGTTCGCAGGCCCCGCAGTTAATACATTCGTCTGTTATAATAATAGCCATAATTTTCTTTTTCTTTTAATAAGCAATATACTTGCCCTGATTGTTGCTACAATGTCCCAGCATGCATATTTTTGCGCAAAGGTAAATCCTTAAACACTATTGCACAAATATAATGGCCACACTGGAGCAACGATTTAACGCTTTTATCAAACTTGGAGAATTTTTTAGAAATTTTACCAAAACTTCATCAGATAATTTAAGTCCGGTAGATGACGATAATGAATGGTATCAAAAATTTGAGAGTGCCATTACTTTAGCTGGCCATAAAAATGGTTGGTTCACAAAACAACAGGTCATGTTCGCTATAGGTGCCTGGGCGGAGCAGCTTAACGAAAAAAACCTGAATGAATGGCTATTGCCGTATCCTCTAGAGAATAATACGCACAAAATTGTTGCTATAATAATGGCAGGGAATATTCCCCTGGTAGGGTTTCATGATTTTGTTGCTACCCTTATAAGTGGGAACCAGGTTTTGGCAAAATGCTCCTCTAATGATAATATACTCTTACCCTTTATTGCCAATTATTTAATACATATTGAGCCTGGGCTGGCTTCTGAAATAGAGTTTAGCGAGGGAAGATTAACGAAATTTGACGTTGTTATAGCAACCGGAAGTAATAATACGGCTCGTTATTTTGCACATTACTTTGGCAATAAACCCAATATCATACGAAAAAACAGAAACTCCATTGCCATACTATCAGGAGAGGAAACTAAAGAACAACTTAATGAGCTAGGCGAGGACATATTTCGATATTACGGATTAGGGTGCCGAAATGTTTCTAAATTATTTGTTCCGAAGGAATATAGTTTCGATGATTTTTTTAAGAGCATCAATACGTATCAAAGTTTAATTGACCAGAATAAGTACGCGAATAATTATGATTATAATAAGGCCGTTTATTTGATGAGTGAATTCCAATTTCTGGATAATGGTTTTTTCTTATTAAAAGAAGATGTGGGATATGCCTCACCTATAGGTACGGCATTTTACGAGAGATATACCACCACTGAGGAGTTAAGAAAAAAGCTTCTCAGGGATTCTGATCAGATCCAATGTATTGTTGGAGGTGATATAATTGAAAATTCGCTGCCGTTTGGTAAAACCCAAAAACCAGACTTATGGGATTATGCTGATGGAATAGACACTGTTGAATTCCTGTTAAAAACATAATGGAAATAATCTATATTACTGATTAGTTTTTCGGTATTATTTATGACCTTTAGATCCTCAAAAAAATAAGTTAAAGATGAAAAAACATAATTTTAGTGCAGGCCCATGCATATTGCCAAAAGAAGTGATGCAAAAGGCGTCAGAAGCAGTAGTTGAATTAGATGGCATCGGTCTTTCTCTTATTGAAATTTCACATCGCAGTAAAGAATTCGTTGCGGTTATGGAAAAAGCAAGGTCTTTAGCTCTTGAACTTTTGGGGCTTGAAGGAAAAGGATATAAGGCTTTATATCTCCAGGGAGGTGCAAGTCTGGAGTTTCTTATGGTCGCTTATAACTTTTTAGAAAACAAAGCTGGTTATATCAATACCGGCACCTGGAGTACTAAAGCAATCAAAGAGGCAAAACTATTTGGTGATGTTATTGAAGTTGCTTCTTCCAAAGACAAGAATTTCAACTATATCCCCAGAGGTTATGTGGTTCCTAATGACCTGGATTATCTTCACCTAACTTCTAATAATACCATCTTCGGGACTCAGATAAAGGAATTTCCTAACACCAAAGTTCCATTAATTTGCGATATGAGTTCGGATATTTTCTCAAGACAAATGGATTTTTCCAAATTTGATCTTATCTATGCCGGAGCGCAAAAAAATATGGGTCCGGCAGGCACAACACTTGTCATTATTAAGGATGATATACTTGGACAAGTATCCAGGCAAATTCCTTCCATGCTGGATTATCAGGTTCATTTAAGTAAGGATAGTATGTATAATACTCCTTCAGTTTTTGCAGTATATGTATCGATGCTTACTCTTCAATGGTTGAAAGATTTGGGCGGAATAGCAGCAATTGAAGAAATCAATGATAAAAAGGCCAGCCTCATTTACTCTGAGATTGACCTTAATCCTCTATTTAATGGATTTGCGAAAAAAGAAGATCGCTCAAATATGAATGCCACATTTACATTAACTGATGAATCACTTAAAGATACCTTTGACGAAATGTGGAAAGAAGCAGGAATTAATGGATTAAACGGTCATAGATCCGTAGGAGGCTATCGGGCGTCCATGTACAATGCCCTTCCATTGGAAAGTGTAGGTGTTTTAGTGGATATAATGAGTGATCTGGAAAGAAGGGGTTAATTACTTTATCAAAGAAGCAAATAAATTTAAAGTTAAACTTAGAACATCAAAAGATGAAAATACTTGCTAACGACGGTATATCAGAAAATGGAATTTCAGCATTAGAAAAAGCGGGGTTCGAAGTAATTACAACCACTGTTGCCCAGGAACAACTAGTAGACTATATCAATGAAAATAAAATTATAGGCATCTTAGTCAGAAGTGCTACACAAGTTCGTAAGGATATTATTGATAATTGTCCTTCTCTGAAGCTTATTGGCAGAGGCGGTGTGGGTATGGATAATATCGACGTAGCTTATGCAAAGGAAAAAGGGCTCCATGTCATTAATACTCCGGCCGCTTCATCTGAATCTGTAGCTGAATTAGTTTTTGCTCATTTGTTTGGTGGGGTTAGGTTTCTATATGATGCTAATAGAAATATGCCTCTTGAAGGGGACAGCAATTTTAAAAAATTAAAAAAATCCTATGCCAAAGGCGTTGAGTTACGTGGTAAAACCCTTGGTGTAATTGGATTTGGGAGAATAGGACAGGCAACTGCCAAAATTGCAATTGGGATAGGCATGAATGTTATATTTCACGACCCGTTTTTAGATTCGGCAACGATTAAAGTACCCTTCTTTGATGGACAGTCGGTCAGTTTTACTTTTGAAAGCAGATCCAAGGCAGAAGTGCTGAGAGATTCCGATTTTATTACGGTACATGTGCCGGCTCAAAAGGAATACGTAATAGGTAAAAAAGAATTTGACATTATGAAAAACGGGGTTGGCATCGTGAATGCCGCGAGAGGTGGTGTAATTGATGAGGTTGCTCTTATTGAAGCTTTGGAGAGTGGAAAAATTGCTTTTGCCGGCCTGGACACTTTTGAATCTGAACCCACTCCGGAACTAAAGATTCTAATGCATTCAAAGATTTCATTAACTCCGCATATAGGGGCCGCAACGGCAGAAGCACAGGACCGTATTGGCCTGGAATTGGCAAATCAAATTATTACACTTTTAAAATAAGCCGAAGCAATTTATAAAAATCTTAGGTCGAGGTAGTAAATGAATTTTTGGTCCTTTAAGAACATAGGCTTTTCAGGCATGTTCTTAAAATTAGATATTGGATTTTTCAAAAGCTTATTTCACAATTTTAATATCTGATAGTGTTATAAAGATCTTACCGGTTTTGGATCCTTCCTGCTTGAGGGCTTTGCGATCAACTTCAGTTTCTTTTCCCAGAAAACGCAAAGGTATTTTTACACTATTGACAGCAAATTCAACCTCAATTTTCATCGGAAGAATATCCCCATAATTTTTATAGTCCAAATAAGTAGTAAAAACGCCTTCCATTTTAGTGCTTATTTCTGATTTCACTATTCTATTTGCCTTTGTATCCATAAAAATTGTCGCTATAGAGAAGTCAGATTTTGAAGAGGTGGGAATTAGATTAATAACCTTGCATAAAACTCCTTTGCGGTTGGCTTCTCCCCTATTTACGGTTATAAATGGATACTTAAAGATTTCATTTAAGGTAAGGTCCAAGCCTCGTTTGGGAAGCATAATAAAATCCTCAGAGGTAACCTTAGTAGTTTCTCCTTGTTTATATGTCACTTTCCCATACTTGGATGGCATATTAATAAAACTGATGTCTACATCCAGTTTTATTTGTGCATCATAAGACTTAATTGAATCCATACGTTTTTTTATTTGAAGGAGATCATTATCAATCTCCTGCGCACAAACAGGATTCAGGCCTATTAAAAATATCGATAAAAAAAATAATCCTTTCATCCCTGAATGTCCCTTCGTTTAAAAATTAGTACGCCAATGATCATAACAAGTATGGAATATCCCAACAACATAAAATTTTTAAAGTAAATAGTAGAATACGGTATTTCATAATAGAAAAAATACTGCCAGCTATCTGTTAACTTAGAAAAAAATAACTCATTGATGACTTCATTTCTAAAGTCGATTTTTAACAACAGATTGCTGCATATCAAAAAAATAGCCGATACAATCCAGGTTTTTGTCGCATCCTTTAAAATAACAGCCAGCGTTAAACTAACCACCGAAAAGAATACCATAGTAATTGAGCCCGACAAAAATGCATATATCAGTCTGTAAAAAGCATCGTCTGATTTAAAAAAATTCAATCCGTCTAAATACACGACCAAATCCCCGTATCCAAAAATCCAATAGGAAATAAAAAAGGTGGTTACTGCCAAAATAAGGACAATTAAAAGCGTAAATGCTATGGAAACGATATATTTACTCAATATAAAATATAATTTACTTACGGGTTGAAGCATAACCGTCTCCAAGGTCTTGTCTTTATATTCGGAAGTTAAAAACCCCGAAATAATAATCATTAGAATTAAGGGGATATGAAACCACAACGAATTCAGGATCAAGTAAATAATTAAGTTCCCATTCAAAAGATTACCTCTGAATTCAAAAGAATCTTTCAGATTGTCTAACAAAAGGTCTATTATTCCCGCGCCCTGATAATAGGCACTCATAAATACAAATCCTTCAATAATAAGGATGGCGGCCAGGGCATAAAGTGTTTTGCTCTGTTTGCTGATTTTATAAATTTCCGAACGGATCAATGATATCATACTGGTTCCCTTCCAAATAGGGCTTTTAAATCTGTTTGTGGTATACAGGCGGTGATTTCTACACCCTCTTCCGCTAATTTATGCAGAACCTCAGAAATGCTCATACTTTTAGGCGAAACTAGGGCAGATTTATTTAAAAAAACAGCACTAACACCTTTTAACACCTCCGACATTTCCAGATTCTTTCCAGAAATTTTAAAGGTGGTAACATTTTCCTTAATCAGCTGGGTAGTTGATCCAGATTTAATTATTTCTCCATCATTAAGAACATAAAGTGTATCGCACAGACCTGTTAATTCACTGACAATATGAGATGAGATTATAACCGTTATGTGATGCTGGCTGCTTAGTTTTTTAATCAACTCGTGTAGTGCAAAAATTCCCATAGGATCCAAACCGGAAAAAGGTTCATCTAATACAATACATTCAGGATTATTCAACAAAGCGATGGCCAGACCAAGGCGCTGCTTCATCCCCAGGGAATAATTTCTTATTACGTCTTTCCGCGTTGGTGAAAGACCCACCTGCTCCATGGATTGGTAAAACAATTCTTTGGTAAGTTTCAAACCCTGAATTTGGGCAAAAACTTTTAAATTTCCGAAAGCAGATAGATATCCGTACAAGGCTGGCTTTTCTACAATACCACCAATGGGTTTAATTCCTTGTGAATTTATTTCTATACTACCGCTGTCTTGTTTAATGAGACCTAACAGTATCCTAAATAAGGTAGTCTTCCCTGCGCCATTTGCCCCGATAAGCCCGTAGATTTTGCCCCTGTGACATTCTATAGTCACATTTTTCAGAACTTTAAGCGAACCATAGGACTTGAAAATATTCCTGGCTTCAAGTATCATATTGCTCTTTCCAGATATGGGCTCCTGTAGTCAAATTTAGGCTCATAAACCTTTTCAAGAAATGTTCTTTCCCAAAAGTAGTTTCGAAACAAAAATAACGGGTCATGAATCATAAAATAAGGCAAATAATGAAACCATTTTATTCCCCTGGAGTGATAATAGTTCAATATTTCATCTTTATATCCCAATTCTTCTGCAGCAACTATTGCGGCATTGCGCTGACATTTTGAACCAACATACATGTCGGCAATCCTGGAATTAAATCCATGAATAAAAAAAAGGTCTTTAGCCCTTTTATAATTCTGAAATCTCGACCATCCGTCCATAATTACCAGGAAGATATGAACAAAAGAAAAGAGAAAACAACCAAACCAAAGCGCTACCCAAAAGAGGGAAAATTGTTTCAAAGAAGCCTGAAATTGACCCCAGTAGAACCACGATTCCAACAAGAACAGTATCAAAGACCAATACAACAGTTTTCCTACTTGTAAATAAGAAACTATGGGATGTGGTTGGCGAGGAAGTTCTAAAAAATTCATACTCAAAGATAAAAGGATAATTAAAAAAGGAGCAATTTACTTTAATTACGAGCTTATCCAAAGTAATTTTTGCCTTTTTTAGGGTACTGTTCTTATAAAATAATTACTTTTCGTACATTTCCATGGTATAAAACTAAACACTAAGTTAATGGAAGGATTATTAGATTTATTAAACAGTCCCATTGGGAAACAGGTAATAAGCGGAGTTGCAGGCCAAACAGGGCAAGCTGAAAACAAAACAGCTGATGTACTGAGTATGGCTATGCCCTTACTATTAGGGGCAATGAAAAAAAATGTAGCCACACCTGAAGGTGCACAAGGTTTGATGAATGCTTTATCTTCTAAACATAATGGAAGTATTCTTGATGATCTTGGAGGCCTTTTTGGGGGCGGTGTAGATCAATCAGTTATGGACGATGGAGCTGGTATATTAGGTCATGTCTTTGGTGGCAAACAGGCAAATGTTGAGAACGCTTTAAGCCAGCGATCAGGAATAGATGCAGGATCTATTGCTAATATTCTCAAAATTGCGGCTCCTCTGGTTATGGGTATTTTAGCAAAACAAACTGCTGAAAATAAAGTCACTGATGCGAGTGGAATGAATACGCTGCTAGGTAGCATGTTGGGTGGACAACCAGAACAAAACCAAAGTCTTCTTACTACCCTTCTGGATGCAGATGGAGATGGCAGTATACTTGATGATGTAGCAGGAATGGTTATGGGTGATTCTAAAAAGAAAGGTGGTATCGGGGGCTTATTGGGTGGCCTCTTTGGTAAATAAATTCAAAGCTTTTTCAAATAAATTAACAAAA
>NZ_JBATKE010000046.1:0-1759 GCF_049669105.1 Eudoraea sp. | reverse complement strand
GAACTTACGAGCGTGTTTGTTCTTCTGGAGTTCCAGCAGCCCGTTGCTAATGGCAAAACAGGCCAGCTTGTCGGAAACCTCACCTCGGTGCAGCAGTAACCGCAGCAGGCCGGGATCTTCAATCCTGACAGCCACCTGGGCGAAGTAATCGAGCAGCGCAATGTTCAGCCGCTGGTTTTCGCCGACCTGACCAAATGGGGCAACCCGCCCTTCCCGAAGCGCTTCCAGTGCCAGCTCTGAGACCTTTTCCGTCTTCAGACGTTGCTTCAAGTTGGGAATGTGCAGATAGGAACCACACTGCCCGGCGAAGATTCCCATGTGATCGTCCGAACCGCCTGTGAGTACTTTGGGCTTATCGGGATCCACACCAAACTCAGCCGGATCCAGCTTGTGTTTGTGAGCATAAGAGCGAATCTTGGCCGGGGTCAGGTCCTGCAGCCAGTTCAGTGTCAGAGTTGCCTGCCAGAGATCGCGCTGGCCGTTGAGTACTTCGAAATGTTGAAACATTACCGCAAACTTCTCAAACAGCTCCAGATCGATATGTTCATTGCGGGTGTAGAAATACAGCGGATGTGGCAGAACAACCGGCAGATTCTGCTGTGCTGCGTAGCGCAGGAACTCATAGATATCCTGACGCTTTTCTTCCAGCACCGGCTCCTGTTCTCGGGTGAAGCCGTATGTGAGCACATGGCAGAACAACTCGATATCAGGGAAGTGGCAGGTAAACTCAGCGCCCACAAGCACGTCCACACCTTTGCTTTGCAGATGCCAGCAGGACCGCGCGTTGTTGTGGTTGGTGACGGTGATGACATCACTGCCATTCGACTGCAGGCATTTCACCAGGTGTTTGGTTTTCAGCCATGTTTCCGGAAGTCCGAGAATTCGGCCCCATAGCTCATCCGGTTTGTCACTATTCAGATCATGGCAATGCAGGTCGATCCGCAGGGTATCCTCCGGATCAAAGCGCTCGGCCTGCTGATCGAGAAACTCACCAAACTCGCGCGCGAGCGAAGCGCGGAAGTCACCTGGCTCCGGCTGATTCAGAGTCAGCGGTGCGTTCATTTGACCTCCTCGAGATCACCTGTGGGGGGTTCACAGCGGGCAGCTGTGTGTTCGTCTGCCAGGCGAGCCTGGCCTGCAACATTTCCAGAGTGATTTGTCTTCTGATGGACTGATGAGTCAGCACCGCCGATTGCCACCACCAGCCATCCGCATTCATGCGCGACGCGGCGCGCACGAAGCGCTCACAAACCTCCTCGAAGTGGGTGTCGGTGAAGTTAAAGCTGAAAATCATGCGACCGCTGCCTACCCAGCTCAGTTCGAGGCCTTCTGAGCGCAGGTAGAACTGGAGCATCCAGTTGTACCGACTTGGTCTGGTGTAGAGCACCGTCCAGATGCTCTGCAACGCCGCAATCCTCACCGGAAGATCAGCGTTTTGCAGACGGTCATTCAGCGCAGTCACCCGTTGTGCCCATAGCGATTGCGCCTGTTGGTACAACTGCTGGTACTCAGGTCGGGAGATTCGTTGCAGAAACGCGGACATGGCTGCCATCACATAGGGATGGGAGTTGAAGGTACCTCTGGCAAAAGAGATGTTGGCAGGCTGACTTTCGCGATAGCGTTTCATTAACGCCCGTCTGCCACACAGCACGCCTACCGGATATCCGCCGCCGAGAGTTTTACCGTACGTCACCATGTCGGCCTGAACGCCAAAGAATTCCTGTGCGCCTAGATAGGCCAGCCGGAAACCGGTGAAGAC
>NZ_JBATKE010000045.1:0-7784 GCF_049669105.1 Eudoraea sp. | reverse complement strand
GAATTAAATCCACTTTATAAGCTATTTTTTAAACCTGGAATAAAGTATTATCTTCTTTTTGGTATTAATAAAATACACGCCGGAAAGCAGCACAATAGCGGCAATTATGGATTGCAGGGTGATGGGTTCATTTAAAAAGTAACTCCCCAGGAACATGGCCACTATTGGGTTCACATAGGTATTGGTAGCCACCTTTTCCGGGGAAACATTTTTTAAGAGATAATTAAAAGAGGTAAAGGCTACAATACTGCCAAAAATGATTAATAAAAGCATGGACCAGTTGGTTTCAGCGCTCCAGGTGTTTGGAAGGCTCCAGGCTTCTCCAAAAGCCAGGCTCATGAGTCCCAACATAATGCCTCCGGTAAACATCTGGTAGCCGGTATTCACAAAAAAATTCTTTGGGAAATCGGCACCGGCCACAAAAAGGCTGCCATAGGCCCAGGCCAGCATAGCTGAAAAGATCAAACAAATGCCTAATAAAGCATTCTCCTGCTCCAGGACGGCTTTTTGGTTAATAAGCAAATACATTCCTATTATGCCCAGCGCAATCCCAACAAAGGAGCTGGCTTGTATTTTTTTCCCTTGCAGGACCCACATCATCAAAAGAACAATAAGGGGCTGGGCAGAGATCTCCAAAGCCGCAAAATTACTATCTACATATTTCAGGGCCCACACCACTACCCCATTCCCAAAACTCAGGAAAAGGAAACCGGCCAGAAAACTATTTGCCAGCTGTTTTTTGGTAATGTGAAGACTTTTACCCATTAGGGCGGCGATGCCAAAAATAAGGAGTCCGGCCAGGGTAAAACGAACGCCTGCCAACATAAAGGGTGGCAATTCTGCCACTGCAATTTTGTTGAGCAAATAGGTAGACCCCCAGATCACATAAATAGCGAAGAAAGCGCTTATAATTAAGGGGACATTTCGTTTAGGCTCCATATGCTTTGCAATAGAAAGCAATATTAGCTTTTTGGGAGTAGATCAGGAAGGATTTTGTACAAATAGTTAGCTCAACGGAGCAAAAAATAGTAGTAAACCGGGCTATTTCTTTTTTCTCTTTTTGCTTGCTTTTGCCAAGGGATTAAAGGCAAGGGTAAGTTTTATCCAATACTCCAAATCTTCATCCAGGTCCCAGCCATCAGGAGTTACGTAAATATAACCTTTCATGGGTCTTCCGGTAAAGTCCATGGGCAGGCATTCTGCTTTCTCAATTTCTTTGGTATATGCCTCCTCACCTATTCTGGCCATCAGCAGACTATCCCCATATTTTTTATCGATGTGGATGCCACAAAGCATTTTGTCATCTACGGAAAATAAAAGCCCACCCATCATTTTTTTTATAGTGAAATCGGCCCCCAGGGACTTAAAAATCTGTCCTATTCTATCAGCTAAATATTCATCGTAAGCCATCGTGATAACAAATGTAGAATCACTAAGTTAGCCAATAAAAATTAAAAGATTAGCGTATGTCATCCCACCATCTATGCCCTATGTTTTTCTGATACGAATGTATGTCTCCCAGGATGGGGTGGCTAACTGAAATATTTTGTCTCTCTGCTTCCTTTACAAATCGATCAACCGGGTCTTTCCACGTGTGTTGCGCCAAAGTAAACCCTGCCCAATGCACAGGCATAATTTTAGTAACCCGGGCATCTAAGGCTGCCTGTACACTCTCCTCCGGATACATGTGTATTTGGTGCCAGTTTTCATTATACTGTCCACTTTCCATAAAGGCAAAGTCAAACGGTCCTAATTGTGCTCCAATATCTTTAAAATGGCTGCCATAACCACTATCTCCACTGAACCAGATATTTTCCGTAGGTGTTTTAAAAGTCCATCCTCCCCAGAGTGATTTGGCCCGGTCTGTAAGTCCCCTGCCCGAAAAATGCCGTGTTGGGGTAAAGCTTATATCGATATCTTTATAACGTTGATTAGCCCACCAGTCAAATTCTGTGATATCATTTTTGGAGATGCCCCATTTTATAAGATGACGTGCAACCCCCAGCGCCACAAAATAGTGTTTCACTTTGGCTTTTAATTTCTGAATACTCTCAAAATCTAAATGGTCATAATGATCATGAGAAAGTAATAGGAGGTCAATTTCAGGTAATCCATCAATTAAATTCAGGGTGTTATCACTAAAGCGCTTTACAGGAAACGGGGCAATTGGAGCTGCATTAGGGCCCAACATGGGATCTATGAATAAAGTAAGACCATTCATTCTTAGTAATACAGCCGAATGACCATACCAAATAAACTTTGTTTGTTCCGCTGGCTTTAAAAAAGCCTCTTTATCAAATGCCGTGATGGGTAATTTACTCAGGGGTTCCCTCCCCTCTTTTTCGAAAAACTGATTATAGAGTAATTTGGGTAAGGTTTGAAAATTAAGTTCCATTTTGGTGACTTCCAAATTGTCAAATTTTGTTCCGTCCCAGTGTTTAGACGAGGCATATTTTTGTAAATCAGCTTTTGAGGCTCTCGCACCAAATTGTTTTCTCATGCTTAAATTAATTTGGGAATAGTAAGTTCTGTTTGATTAACAGATTGTGAAATTATAAAAACAAATTTTAAGGGAGTTTGATTGCAGGATTGATTTTTTCATATATTTGCTAACCATATGGTTAAACTAAATAGTTGAAAATGTCGCAAAAAAAAGACACAAACACGGAGCATATCATATTAAAAGCCGCCAAAAGGGTGTTTCAAAATAAGGGTATGGATGGTGCACGTATGCAGGAAATAGCAGACGAAGCAAAGATCAATAAGGCTATGCTTCACTACTACTACCGAAGTAAGCAACTGCTTTTTGAAGCGGTTTTCAGAAATGCTTTCGCACTCCTGGCCCCTCAATTAAACGCTATATTAAATGACGAATCCTCTGTTGAGGAGAAGATTAGAAACTTTACGGCAAATTATATTTCATTTATGAGCAAACACCCTTATCTGCCTGCTTTTATTATTCAGGAACTCAACAGGAATCCCGATTTTGTTTTAAAAATGAAGGACAAGAAAGGATTTCCCAATATTGAAAAATTTAAAAAACAAATTGCTGTTGAAATCCAAAAAGGAATTCTCAAGCCAATAAAAGGCGAACAGTTATTCATAAATATCATGGCTTTAAATATATTTCCATTTGTGGCTTCCCCTTTAATAAAGGCATTTGTAAATATAGATGACAAAGCTTTTAAACAAATTGTAGAAGACAGAAAAACAGAAGTCGCCGACTTCATTATTAATTCCATAAAAGCTTAGCTAATGAAACAACTAAGTAACTATCTAATAGTACTAATATCGTTGGGTGCTTTTGCACAGGAACAACTGACTTTAAATGATTGTTATGATTTGGTAAATACCAATTATCCTTTGGTACAACAAACAGACCTATTGGAAAAGCAAAATGCGATAGACATAGAGGCTATTGAAACAGGACGATTACCACAATTAAATTTGGCCGCACAGGCAACCTATCAGTCAGAAGTTATTGAAATCCCCCTGCCGGACACCGGGATCGTACCACCCAACAAAGATCAATACCGGGCTACACTTACAGTAAACCAGCTGATCTATGGAGGTGGATTGATTAATTCGTCAATTGATGCACAAACAGCAAGCCTGAAAACAAAACAAAAGCAGGTGGAGGTTAATTTATATCAATTAAAAAAACAGCTGAACCAGCTGTATTTTTCCATTTTATTGCTGCAGGAAAACAGGGCGCTGTTAGAGGCAAAGAGGGAACAACTAGAAGCAAAGCTAAAAGAGGTGCAGTCCGGCATTAAGAATGGCACAGTACTGCCCTCATCAGATAAAGTACTGGAAGCAGAATTATTAAAAATTAATCAGGGTTTTATAGAATTGGATTTGAACAGGACTAGTTTGCTTCAAACTTTGGCATCATTAATAGGCAAGGAAATCAGTAGTACTACCCTACTGCAAAACCCGGAAATATCAACTAATCTGAATACTGAAATCTATCGTCCTGAACTCGAATTATTTCAGCTCAAAAAAGAGCAGATTGAAACTTCTGAACAATTACTATCCAGAGAAAACTTGCCCAAATTATATGGTTTTGCAGATGGCGGTTATGGGAATCCGGGATTAAACCCTCTCGATAATTCGTTTCAGGCTTTTTATATAGCCGGTTTAAAATTGAATTGGAATGTATTGGACTGGAATGCCAATAAAAAAAAGCGTGAGTCCTTATCTATAAACAAAGACATTATTGATACGGAAACTAATGTTTTTAATCTGAACACCAGCATAGAACTCCAGCAACAGCAATCTGAGATTGATAAAATTGCAGGATTTATTACTTCAGATATCGAAATCATTAAGTTGCGAAAGGAAGTGCTCCATGCAGCAGATTCACAATTGAGAAACGGGGTGATTACCTCCTCCGCCTATATCACAGAATTAACCAATTTATACACAGACGAAAACACATTAATTACCCATAAAATTCAACTGGAATTAGCAAAGGCAAACTATAATATAATTCAAGGACAAAAATGAAAAATAAAGCAGCGTATATACTGGGAATAGTCACTCTTGTGCTGAGTATGGCATCATGCAACAGCGACAACGGAAAAGCGGATGGATATGGAAATTTCGAAGCTACAGAAATTACTATTTCTTCGGAGAACAACGGCAAACTCATGCAGTTTAATGTAAAAGAAGGCGACCTTCTTGAAAAAGGGACTTTAATTGGTTATATAGATACCATTCCCCTATCCCTGAAACGAGAGCAATTGTTATCATCCAAAGCTGTAGTCTCCTCACAATCTAAAAGCGTATTGTCCCAAATTTCGGTTTTAAACGCAAAACTTCAAACAGCAAATGTGAACAAACAACGGGCAGAAAATCTTATTGCGGACAATGCCGGTACACAAAAACAATTAGATGATATCAATGGCGAAATTGATGTGATAAAGCAACAAATCTTAAGTGTTGAAATCCAAAACGCTCCTGTGGTTAACGAACTAAAAAGCATTGATGTGCAATTAAGGCAGATTGATGATCAAATTTTAAAGAGCAAAATAATTAATCCGGTTAATGGAACGGTCTTAACAAAATATGCCGAAGCCAGTGAAATCACTTCTTTTGGTAAACCGCTTTATAAAATAGCAGATCTGAGTACTATGAAATTAAGGGCCTATTTAAGTGAGACCCAATTGGCCGGGATCAAAATAGGACAAGAAGTTACCGTTAAAATTGATGATGCAGATGCTATGCAATCTCATCCTGGCACAATTAGCTGGGTAGCTTCAGAAGCAGAATTTACTCCAAAAATCATTCAAACCAAAGAGGAACGAGTGGCCCTGGTCTATGCGGTAAAGGTAGATGTGCCTAATGATGGAAGCTTAAAAATTGGAATGCCCGCAGAATTATGGATGACTACTGATAACAACTGATGAGTATAGTTGTTTCTAACATATCTAAATCCTATAAAAGCGTAAAAGCTTTAAGCAACATTTCATTTGAGGTCAAAGAAGGTGAACTCTTCGGTTTAATTGGCCCTGATGGCGCAGGTAAAACCACCTTGTTTAGAGTATTAACCACGCTCTTGTTTGCAGACGAAGGACAAGCCAGAGTTGCAGGTTTTGACATTGTAAAGGATTATAAAATTATTCGTGAAAGTGTGGGTTATATGCCCGGCAGATTCTCATTATACCAGGATTTAACCGTGGAAGAGAATCTGAACTTCTTTGCAACAATTTTTGGGACGACCATAGAAGAGAACTACGACCTAATCAAAGACATATATGTGCAGATAGAACCCTTTAAGAACCGCAGGGCAGGGAAACTATCTGGTGGAATGAAGCAAAAGCTGGCGTTGAGTTGCGCACTAATCCATAAGCCAAAAGTGCTTTTTTTAGATGAGCCAACCACTGGAGTAGATCCTGTGTCCAGAAAGGAATTCTGGGATATGATTAAACGCTTACAACTAAAAGGGATAACTATTTTAGTGTCTACACCATATATGGATGAAGCGGCTTTATGTGACCGGATCGGGTTGATTCAGGATGGTGTTATCCTGCAAATAGATTCACCCGAAGCCATTATAAAAAAATATCCAAAATCAATTTATAATGTGCGCGCGGATAATATGTATCAATTAATTCAAAGTTTAAAGGCGTATGAACATAGCCATAGCGTTTATCCTTTTGGTGAATTTGTTCATTATACTGATAAAAGAACCGGTTTTAATCCGGACGATTTGAAACTTTATTTAAGGGAAAGACAATTTGCCAAGATTACAATAGAACTTACACAACCTACCATAGAGGATGCTTTTATGGAATTAGCTAAATAATGGAAAACAACAGGGTCATAGAAGTTAAAGAATTAACCAAGATGTTTGGTGATTTTACGGCTGTTAGTGCCATTACATTTGATGTAAAAAAAGGGGAGATATTTGGTTTTCTGGGGGCCAATGGAGCTGGTAAAACGACTGCTATGAAGATGTTGATTGGCATTTCAAAACCAACAGCAGGTGCCGCAAAGGTGGCTGGCTTTGATGTGGCAACACAGGCCGAAGACATTAAGAAGAACATTGGCTATATGAGTCAGAAGTTTGCCTTGTACGACGATTTAACGGTAAAAGAAAATATTACGTTTTTTGGAGGTATTTATGGTCTTACCAGAGCAAGAATCAAAGAAAAGACCAATGAACTTATTCAAGAATTAGGATTACAGGATCTTACTGATAAATTAGTAGGTTCATTACCCTTGGGCTGGAAACAAAAAATAGCCTTTTCCGTATCTCTGTTACACGAACCAAAAATTGTATTCTTAGATGAGCCAACCGGTGGTGTAGATCCCATTACCAGAAGGCAGTTTTGGGAAATGATCTACAAATCGGCCAACACCGGTACGACCATTTTTGTGACAACACATTATATGGACGAGGCTGAATATTGCGACAGGGTTTCCATTATGGTAAATGGTAAAATAGAGGCTTTAGACACTCCAAAAAGGCTGAAAGAACAATACAAGGCCGAAACAATGAATGATGTGTTTTTAAAATTAGCAAGAGGATAAGAACCGCAATGATATGAAACGATTCAGAGGCTTTGTCATTAAGGAATTTTATCACATTTTCAGGGATAAGCGATCGCTGTTTATTCTCTTTGGGATGCCTGTTGCCCAAATTTTGCTGTTTGGTTTTGCCATTACCAATGAAATCAACAATGTAGACATAGCTGTCTTAGACCATTCAAAAGATGCGACCACAGAGGAAATTATTAATAGCATCGCGGCTTCTGAATACTTTAGTATAGATCAGTTCATTGAGAGGGAAGCAGACATAGAAACTGTTTTTAAGCAAGGGAAAGTCAAGGCTGTTTTAAATATTGAAAAAGATTTCAGTCAGAAGTTAATCAAAGACGGCAAAGCTCATGTGCAAATAATCACAGATGCCACAGACCCAAACACGGCTAATACGATCTATAATTACGTGACGGCAATACTTCAAAAATACCAGCAAAGTCAGAATAAATCTGTGGGGCTTCCCTATCAAATTGTTGCACAAACACGGATGGTCTACAACCCTGAGCTAAAAAGTGTTTTTATGTTCGTACCCGGTGTTATGACAATTATTTTAATGCTGGTTTCGGCCATGATGACTTCTATTTCCATTACCAGGGAAAAAGAATTGGGAACTATGGAAATTCTCCTGGTTTCACCCTTAAAACCCTTTCAGGTTATTGTTGGAAAAGTGGTACCCTATATTTTTCTTTCGGTAATCAACGCAATAGTAATTGTTGTTTTAAGCATTTTTATTTTTA
>NZ_JBATKE010000044.1:0-5772 GCF_049669105.1 Eudoraea sp. | reverse complement strand
AATATCAATTCTCTTAAGCCAATCATTTTTTTACGAACCTCTTCAGGGTAGTTGGCAAAAACCAATTCAACTTCAGGATTTGTCTTTAATTCAAAATTTTTCATTTTTTCAAATTGCACACAACGGTCTTGTATATGAAAAGTAACGAGTTTTTTTCATTAACTTTTTGGCTAGTATAAATGTATTAAAAAGCGCAGGCTTTGATAACCTGCGCTATATGAGCTATTTTTTATATACTTTGTTGTAGCACGTTTTTAACTTTCTTCTATTTTCAGAGGAGAATGGTGTTCGCTAACAATTTTCCATCCATTATCTGTCTTTACAAATAATAACGAAATTTGATCGTTTACAACCACTAGGTCTTCACCAAATTTGAGATGAAAATCAGAATGAAAAGTTACATTGGCCACATCGCCATACACCGCAACTTGCATATCTTTAGCGTCGAATTTCACAATCTCAGTTACAGCGCCAAAAGTATTGCGTTCAAATTCTTCGTTAGCTTCACTTCCATTGCGTGGCGCTCCATTTTTAAACTCTGAAAACTTTGGACTATAAGCATGAAAATCAATTAGTTTATCCATATCTCCATCCTTTAGACTTTGCACAATGGCATCCCAGGTGTCCATCACTTCTTGTTTTGCTTCAGGAAACTCGTCGTTAACTAAATCAATTTTCACTTCTTCAACTTCAACTTTTTCTTCTTTTTGTTTACATCCTGTAATTACAATTCCGAGAATCATAATCATTGCAAATGTCCTTTTTGAGTTCATAATGATACATTTAATTGGTTATAAGGTATTCATTAAGATACAAAAATTATTTATAATCCTCATTTTGAATGGGCTACAACGGTTTTGTATATGAAAAGTAGCGTTTTGATGTGCGCAATCTTTTCGGATAGTATAAATGTATTAAAAATGAGCAATCTTTTTTGACTTGCCCTTACCTGGTTATTTTTTATATACGTTGTTATCTTCTTTATAATGCAAGATATCATATAGGTTTGTTTCCCTATCCCTTTGAAGTTTGTTGATGCTAAGATATGATTTTCACTATGCTAATGATTTAGTTTAGTATTGCTTTATTATAGATAAATAGAGTGACGTTTAAGTGACGCTTAAATGGCGTACAACTTATTAAACTGGTATTTGTTAAAAATGTAAAATTGCAAAAAAATATTATATGCGAATTTTATTTAAAACGGTTTTGATAACATTAGTCCTATTTATTTTATGGGCAATATTTATAGTCTTTGGAACATTAAGTGGTTGGTGGATTCAACCTATAACAGATTCAGGTAATCCAGATGACTTTGTAGAGGAGGCTAAACAAGAGATACACTCTGATTTTGTCGGCAGTATTGCGATGGCTTTAGTTGAAGATGGTGAAGTCTATAATGAATATTTATTTTCAATCGATAAGTCAGTAAACAGAAATACAGCCTTCCAAGTAGCTTCTCTAAGCAAATGGGTTACTGCTTGGGGTATTATGTCTTTGGTGGATCAAGGGAAATTAAATTTGGATGATCCTATAGATAGCTATTTAACACGATGGCAACTTCCTAAAGGAGAATTTAATAATAATGAGGTGACAGTAAGACTTGTATTGAGCCATACGGCAGGCTTAACTGATGGGCTGGGGTATGCAGGGTTTCTTCCAGAAACACCTGTTCAAAGCCTTGAAGAATCCCTTACTCGGGCCTCAGATGCATCCCCTGGTGCTAATGGTGAAGTAAAAGTCGGAATCAAGCCTGGTACAGAATGGGTATATTCTGGAGGTGGTTATACTTTGCTTCAGTTACTTATCGAAGAAGTGAGCGGAAAATCTTTTCAAGATTATATGACAGAAACTATATTTCAGCCTTTAGGGATGACAAATTCTACATTTGTTTGGGACGATGCAATGCATTCAAACCTCGCTACATTTTATAACGAAGATACTTCAATTGCAAAACATTATAGATACACCTCGTTGGCAGCAACTTCATTGTATACATCTCTTAATGACTTGGAACTTTTTGTTCAAGCACATTTCAAAGGTATAAATAATGAAACCAAGGGTAGAGGTGTGCTAAATGAAAATACTATTGATGAAATGCGAAAACCACATGCTTATCAAATGGGAGCTGCTATTTGGGGACTAGGCACGATGTTATATGCAGATAATAATCAAGATGATTTTATAATTGGACATGACGGAAAAAACGACCCAGCAATAAACACAGCGGTGAGATTAAATCCATCCACAGGAAATGGCATAATAATTCTTGAAATGGGAAACCCATTATTAGCTACTGAAATTGGAAGTGAATGGGTACTTTGGAAAACTGGAAACATCGATACCCTACTTTTTATGTCACTTTACAGATCGATAATAGTTTCGATAATTATAGTTTGGGTTATTATAATACTATTGGTAATATATCTTCGAAAAAGGATTAAGAGACTGAAATCAATTTAAATACAACTGATGATTAACGAATGGATTATCTTTATTTGCTCGAAAGTGGTAAAATATAGATAAAATGCATCAACCTGAACTCGGTAAAATAATCCTTCAATTAAGAAAAAAATTAAATCTCACACAAGAAGAGCTCGCGGAAAAAAGTAAATTGGGATTGCGTACCATTCAAAGAATTGAATCAGGAGAGGTAATGCCAAGAAACTCCACTATTGATCTATTACTAAAATCTTTGAGTGAGAATCGTCAAAGCTTAAAGAATTATGAGCTAAATAATAAATCAACTCAAAATAGGCTTGCAAACTTCTTTTTGATAGGAGATTTTACCAACAATACACTCTCTTCAATAGTGCAAACTGCTTGGATTGCTGGTATTGCTTATTTTTTAGTCCTAATTATTGAGTATGGATTCGAATATTTAATTTTCAACGAAGACAAAGTTGAAACCGTATGGAAGGTGTTTTTTATTTTACTTAAACTTTGGATACTTCTGTCATTTAGTTTTTTCATGAGAGGCTTTACAGTTCTGGCAAAAATATTTGATAACTATCTTCTTAGAATATGCTCGTACTTGATGATAGGATTAATGACAGGAATCGTTTTTTCAGATATTATAAAGGTAGTTCTTATTGAGAATAACCAATTAAAGGTTGTTTTTACATTTAGCAAGTCAATTATGGCTGGTGTTACGAGCCTATTTTTTGGCATTACACTTATTAGGTTGCAAGATAGTTTGGGGTTGCTCTCAAAGTATGCAGGAATTGCGGAAATTGTTCTTGGAAGTTGTTTAATTTCTGTCTTTTTATCTCCTCTGGCATTGATTTTACTTGTGCCTGCAACTCTTATGGAAATTATAATTCTTTACAAAGGGTACGAATTTATTAAATCAGAATTAATTACGAAACCTTAAGAGAATATCGAGATTGATAATTAACACTAGTAAATCTGTGGATTTATTTCCTCTCAATTAAATATTCCACCACTTTTGAGATATTGAAGATAACGTCTAGGCTATGATTTCGTTGTGGAATCATCCGCAGGATTATTCCGCTTAGAAATCAGCCGTTGATTTATACTTTTATTTTAGTGCGGCACAAAACCACAATGAATTATAGCCATTGTTGTAACACGTTTAATCTTTTTTCTGTGGATAAGATTTGGGATTCAATTTGTAATTGTTGGGGTCAACTGATCGAAATATCCCAGTACTATAATTCTTTTCAAATGCCACAATAATGGAGTCACTTACCGTTTTTCCAAGCGGATGAAAGGTTTTAATGGTTACATTTTTCTTATTTGACAGCAAACAACCTTCACAAGAAGCGTAATAACCATTGAGTACAATAATATCGAGTATTTTATATACTTTCTGATTCGATTTAGTATCAATTCTAACACTTTCAGATGTAATAATTTGATTATTTCCTTTGACGAAACTTGTCGAAGTTGTTTCTATATCATCTTTTGTTAAACCAACTCTTGATTTATATTGTAACTCCTTTAATTCCGATAATTCTGAATACTCCATTCCAATCAGATAATCAAATTCATCAGTATTAGACACAATTTCTTTGCTTTGGCTAAACCCATTAAATGAGAAAATAATATAGCAAAGAATTAAGAGGAAAATAGGATTATTGTTTTTCATTTCATTTTTTCTTTAAATGTGTTACAACGTGTTGGCTATGATTTGGCGGGTTCTGGATGGCGAGCTTTTAGTGCGGATCTCGCGATTTATTGCGAGAAATTAGCGTTTGCAAGGCGAGCCATTTGAAACCGAAATCATTTTCGGTTTGTTTTGCAGATAAATGTAGGAAAAACTCTTCATCTTAACCAACTACCCGATGAATTATAGCATCGATGAAAAAGCAGTTAGTCAAGTATCTTTAAAGTTCTCTAAAACTATAAGATATGGAATCTCAACAAACTGCTCTACCAAAGCTATACATTGGTATCGACATTCACAAGCGAAGCTGGAAGGTTCATTGTAGCACTGATCTTTTTTCGGGTAAGTCATTCAGTATGCCCCCTGATCCCGAACAATTATTGAATTATGTACTGAAACATTTTCCGGGTTTTGAGGTAAGTACGGCTTATGAGGCAGGTTGCTGCGGGTATTATGCTCACCGTTGTTTTGTTTCCTATGGATGGGAATCTCTTGTAGTTAACCCTGCGGATATCCACCGTAAAGGCAAAGAGCGCCATACCAAGACGGACCGTATCGATGCACAGCTGATAAGTCGTGAACTCAGGGATGGTCGTTTGGAAAGTATTGCTATTCCAGAGCGGGAACGTGAGCAGCTTCGAAGTCTTTTCCGCCGGCGCAATGATCTGGTGAAGGACTTCCGCCGGGTGAAATCCTACATCAAGATGCAACTGCTCTATTTTGGCATTAAGGTCCCGGAGGAGTTCGACAATGACCATTGGAGCCATAAGTTCCGAACATGGTTAGACGATATGGTTTTTACATACCCTACAGCAAAGGCGACCTTGCAGAGTAGGATGCGTTTTTTCCGTTTCGTGGACCAGGAACTTCGGGATGTTTCGACGCAGCTCAGGAGATATTGTAAGGTGCATTATAAGAAGGATTACATGTTGCTACGCAGTATACCCGGTATCGGTGGTATTGTGGCCTGTGGTATCCTTTGCGAGCTGGGTGATCTGAGACGCTTCAATAGCGTGAAACACTTGGCAGGCTATGTAGGCCTGGCACCGGGGGTGTACCAAAGCGGGGACAACTACCGGGTTATGGGCATGACCCCGAGGGCACACCGATTGATACGCTCTTATTTTGTGGAGGCCGCCTGGCAGGCCATAAGGGCAGATCCAGTAATGCAGGCCTATTATCGAAAACATTTAGGCAAGGACACTAAGAAAATTATCATAAAAGTGGCCAGAAAACTGCTCAGCAGGACCCTGGCAGTAATAAAAACAGAAACTCCCTATGTGATAGGAGTTATCGAATAATTATTAAACATAACTAAGCTCATTACACAAGTAGACAAGCCTGTACCACAAAACAACGTGGGTGGCTCCGCCCCAGGCGGGGATCACATATTTATAGCAAGTGGCCGGGCTTATTATAACTTATAATCATACAGATGCCGGTGACCACGCCAAGGGCGTGGATCACATATAGGATGCGGAGCAAGTTATATTAAAAGAAAAAAAGGTGGTTTAAGTAAGAAAAATAAATATTAATTATCTTTAAGGAAACTGGACTAGGGCTTTTCATAGGATGCGTTGTTGTGTGCAGTTTTTATTCATATTCCCAAGGTTGGCAATTGTTTTACCTTATGATAGGTCAAT
>NZ_JBATKE010000043.1:0-4487 GCF_049669105.1 Eudoraea sp. | reverse complement strand
AATATCAATTCTCTTAAGCCAATCATTTTTTTACGAACCTCTTCAGGGTAGTTGGCAAAAACCAATTCAACTTCAGGATTTGTCTTTAATTCAAAATTTTTCATTTTTTCAAATTGCACACAACGGTGAAGTGTATGAGCAGTAGCAGAATATAAGCCCTAACTTTTCAGAAAACACTAACCTTTGATTTATGTTTTTATGTTTCAAAATAGCACTTAACCCGCTATTGCTTATACACCGTGTTGTAGCCAGTTTTCTGTTCAATCATTAAAATCATATTTCTCTTTGGAGAACCTAACAATGTAATGATTAAAAAAAGTATTCTCATCTGTGCTACCACGACTGCTGGTAAATATTAGAAATTTTCCATCTTCGGTAACATAAGGGCTGCCGTCATATCCTTCCGAATTGATATTTTTACCCATCCAAATAACTTTAGACCAATTTCCATTTTCATTAATTGAAATATATAAATCGGATTTTCCCATATTTTGATTTCTTTCAAAACCAGCAAATATCAAAAAGGACTCATCTGGAGAAACATGGGCATCGCCTTCTAATTTTTTAGAGTTGATAGTTGTCGGTAACGCTTGCGATGCTTGGTATTTCCCTTCTTTAAATTCAGAAACATAGAGGTCACTATTTTGGGAACCATGGGGAGTAATAGAGAAATATAGATTCCCATTGTCGGTAAGCCATGGATAGAATTGATTGCCTTCCATGTTTTTGGAGAAAAAGGGTTGAGGTTGTTGCCAATCTCCATCTTGTCTTATAGATTTCCAGATATTCCAATCGGAGATGGTGTCCGCTTTATTTTTAGGCATCAATGAGGAAAACAACATCAGATTTCCTTCTGGGTTTACATAAACATCTGAATGAGGAGAAACGTTTGGGAATGGAATTTCTTGTAAATTCTTAAATGATTCATCTTCAAAGTCCATTTTGTAAATATTAGACGAGGACTTCCCCATTTTAGTAAAATAGAGTTCTTTAGTTTTTGATACATATACATTATTCCATTGTACGGAATCTATAGATAGTGTTCCTGCTCATAATTTAATAGGTTTTATGTCATCTATGTGCTGATGGAATATATTATTATTACAGCTCGATAGCAGAATGACAGCTACTATTACGATGATGTTCTTCATATTTACATAAGTTAAGTGAGTAATTTTATTTTTTAACCAATAACCTAGCTTCTTTTATGTTATTTACATCAAGCCTAAATGTTAGCTTTGATTCCTCCTCAATTTCAATTATCAAATTACTACTTCTTGGCACTCTTACTAGAGACCTATTCTGCCCGATAATTACATTTTCATCGTTTGGGTTTGCTCCATAATCAAAAGACCAATCTAGGGGTGCTACTTTGAACCCATAACGCCCTTTTTTTAAGGTTATAATGGATTCATAAATTCCCTTACCTTTATATTCGAATTGAGGAGTAGCCTTAAAGTCTTTGCCCCAATCGTTCATGTCGCCGAGCAAATAAATTACATTAACTCCTAGAGGTTGCTCTTGCATTTCAGACATTTTTTGTTTAGCATCTGCTAAGGCCTGGTTTAATTCCTTTCCATTTATTAGTGAGAGTGCGACATCCATAGCTAAACTTTGGTTAATTGTTACATCGGGTGTAACTCCTTTACCCTCAATCCTGCCCATTCTGTTGGAATAATAATCAGCAATAGGTAAAGACAATTGTAAGCCAGATGGCAGGTCATACATTTTTTGTGACAACATTGCACCTTCGGTTGTTTCGCCTATAACTGTAACATTTTCTAGTTGAGCAAGACCATCTGCAGTCATTTCTGCAGCACTAGCCGTCTTATTACTTATAAGTACATAAACACGCCCTTTAAAGTGAGGCTGCATTGGTTTAAACATGATACGTGTTAAGGGTGCTTCTTGCACATCATGCCAAAAGGACTTTATGGACCATCCTTGCCATGAGGATAGGTTTTGAATATTGGTAACGCTTGGTGCTTTTGTATGATTATCCCACCATTTTTTTGAAACAAATGTGCCAGCATCAATAGGTTCTGAAAGAAGATGGCCGACCAAGGGCACGCCTGCAAAAGTGCCTCCTGAATTATTTCGTAGGTCTATGATTAGGCTTTCTGTTGGATTTTTAGCGATAAGCTCGTAAGCTTCAAACACTTTTTCTTTTGTGTCTATACCTGTCATTGTATTTACAGTAAATATGGCGGTTTTTCCTTCCCAACTTATTGAAACATTTTGGTCACCGACCTTTAGAGAATCGATATAATCTGCCATTGCATCTGCAGATTGTCTCATAGTTCCAAGTCTTACATGTGAAAACGGACCGTCTTGCCATAGGACATTGTAATTGTCAATGAATTCATCCTTAGTTTTAGAGGTATTTGCAAGTATTTTAACCTTTTTTTCTAACTTCAAGTATTCCTTTGTTGTAAGTTCGGCAGGGTTATAGTGATAATTATTCATTAATACCGATATGCTATCCGCAACAACGCTTAATTCTTTATTACCTTGACTTTGATTAGGCTTTTGGTAGTTACAGGAATACATGAGTAGAACTGTAAAAAGTACTGATAAAATTTTAAAACTTTTATTCATTGCATTAAATTTTAATCCCTAAAAAGCCCAACCACATTTGTTCTTGTAATAGTGTTTTATCTTTTAGGTGGATTAGACTTAATTGTTTATTCTGTGTAGAAACTTCAATTCCTGCAAACTTTAAATATTCTTTTAAAGGAACAATCTTAACTCCTTTGATATATGAATTCATAAATGGCGTGAAGTCTGTTTTACCCAATTCATTTGTCTTATCGATGATATCCTTATTGGCAATTGAAGCATCTGTTCCAGCCATGTTGTTATAAAAAAACTGCATTAAATCATCTAGACTTTTTTGGTTCTGGGTGTTATGTCTAATTTCCATATCCATGCACAAACCAGCAAACAGTCCTCCTCCGTAAACCAATCCCCAATGGTTATCTTTCAACAATGGAGAAGCTGCATCAGCAGGAGCCAAGGAGCCCAATCCAGAATCATTGATATACCGGTTATAGAACAAATTATTCATCACCCCTTTTATAGCCTCTTCGTTTACAATTTGAGTATTGTATAAAGATTTAATGGTGTAATAATTGGTGATACCTTCTTTAAACCAATCGGTTGAAGTGTCTTGAAAGCGTAGGGATTTTCCATTCCAAAGGTGAAAAAATTCATGGGCAAAGAGAAACCATCCAAAAACTTGTTCCTGAGGAGCAGCATTGGGATTTAAAAAAATACTAATATCGTCTCCAATAACCTCCCCATCTATTTGTTCTCCTTCATTAATAATGACCATTGCCTTAGACAATTCATTTCCAGGAGCAGATTTTGGAATGCCTCCCATCAAGTCAATATAATAATCCAATACCTTAGTGGCATTGGCGGTATATGACTCTTCATTTTTCAAAATAGAGTTTCCACCAAGTACAAAGGTTAAGGTAAATTCCTCACGCTTAAGATTCACTTCTTTATGCGTACCTACAAACATTAATGACTCTAGTAGTTTCCATTGATTGGTAGCGGTATATCTATTTTCTCCTTTTTGTTCCCAAGGTGCGGAAACCTTCCAATTATCTGATTTTTTATAGTATATTTCAATGTTTTTATTTTCGTCGCCATTGGTAATAAACAACGCCCTTCCCGATGCCATGACGCCCCAATCTCTCACAAATGCCACTCCATCTATTCCTCCAGGCCAATTTTTATCCTCATGGTCAATCTTCACATCGTAATGCAAGTTTATACGCTTTCCGTTATAAGCATTATCAACAAACCATGCTGTGGAATCTCTTTTCTGGTATCGGATTGATTTTCCATTTTTATCTGTAATCTCCAAATTTTTGATGTACTGAGGCCAGCGATGAGGAACGGGTCCATTTTCACTCATACTTAATAACGAATCTTGGAGCGTTATTTTCGCTTCAATGTTAACCAGTTTAGGGTCTGACTCGTTGAATGTAAGCATATATTTGTTAGCTACATCAGGTATAGATCGCTGTGATACATTTGACTTTTTTATCGCACATGAAGATAATAGTACTGCGATGATTAATGTTGAAAAAAAGATTTTCTTGTTCATTATAATTAATTTAAAGATTTGTTGCAAATAAATTTATTGTTTTCTCAAAATTGGTTTTTAATATTTTATTAAAGACAAACGAATCAAAAAAATGTTACAATAAAATATAAAATGTAAAACGACTTCAACATTTTTTGTCTCGTCCTAAAATATGGCTACAGGTTAAAAATTGGATACAACGTTAAGTGTATGGCCCGTTTTAATGGGCTATACATATTGTTGGGTGCTGTTTTTTATATTCAGTCCTCCAATTTAAAAAAAACAGTTGACAGTGATACGGTGTGCCGTTAAACTATCAGTAATCCTTTTTGCGGGGAAGCCCTGACCAATGGCTTTTAGTCCCCGACTAAAATCGGTCGGTCAAAGGCTG
>NZ_JBATKE010000042.1:0-10075 GCF_049669105.1 Eudoraea sp. | reverse complement strand
GTCCTGGTCTGGGCATTCATGAAATGGGAGGCGCACGAATGGGTTGGAACCCCAGGACTTCTGTGGTGAACCAACATAATCAGGTTCATGATGTGCCTAATATATATATAACGGACGGGGCGTTTATGACATCTGCAAGTTGTGTGAATCCTTCCCTTACCTACATGGCTTTTACCGCCAGGGCAGCCCTTCATGCTGCAAAAGAGATTAATACAGGTAAATTTTCCTAAACCAAAAGTGTATATTCTATGAAAAATGCATCAGCTAGAAATTTGTGGGGAGACTATTTAGACAATCACCTGGAATATGCCTTTTCACAAGAACCTAAGGTTACACAAATTGGTGAAAATGAAAAGGAAGTAAAGGAAACGCTAAATTTAATCTTGTCAGGAAAAAAAAGAGCTACTTCTCATTCCTTATTAGGACTTCAGCATAGAAAGGAACCGCTTCCCAGGATTGGAGATTTTACGGTACTAACAGATTGGAAAGGAGATGCAAAATGTATTTTAAGAACAGTAGCCGTTCGTCTTAAGCCATTCTTTAGTATAAGGGAATCTTATTCTAAAATTGAAGGTGAAGGTGATTTGTCACTGACATATTGGAAAAATAAACACTGGGATGAATATACCAAAGAGCTGGAAGCATTTGGAAGAGTTCCAAGAGAAAGCATGATCGTTGTATGTGAATATTTTGAAAAGGTTTTTGAAAGATAGGCAACCACGTCTTTCTTCTTAAAATCCTATTTATCTTGAAGTATCCTCCTTTTAAATCAACACAGTCATGCATATTTTAGTATCCGATAAGAAAAAATTTAGGTTTTCCCCAACTCTAATAGGTCTCTTTCTTTTCCTGGCTGCGAACGCCCAAGTCTCAAAATGGGAGAATGCTGAATGGGAGAATCCTGAAATATTTCAAATTAATCGAGAAGCACCAACAGCTTCTTTTTACCGTTATGAAACCGTTAAGAACGCACTAGAAAATGAAAGTTGGGAGAACTCTCCTTTGTATCAATCTTTAAATGGAAATTGGGATTTCAACTATGTTGAAAGTGTCCCCGAAAGATCTGTTGATTTTTTCAATTCTGAATTTGATACTTCCGACTGGGACAAAATCTCTGTTCCCTCTAACTGGGAACTAGAAGGACACGGTATTCCTATATATACCAATATAGTTTATCCTTTCCCCAAAAATCCTCCTTTTATTCCCCATGATGAAAATCCTGTAGGAAGCTACAAACGTAATTTTGAAATTCCCGAAAATTGGAACGGGAAAAACATATATCTACACTTTGAGGGTGTAAGTGGTGCTGCATACGTATGGATAAACGGAAAAAAGGTTGGTTATAGTGAAGGTAGTAAAACACCTGCTGAATTTGATATTACGCAATATCTTCAAAAGGGGAAAAATTCGCTGGCTGTCCAGGTTTTACGCTGGTCTGACGCCAGTTATATGGAAGATCAGGATTTTTGGCGTCTCAGCGGTATAGACCGTAATGTTTACCTATATGCCACTAATAAAACAACCCTTAAAGACTACAGGGCTATTGCGGATTTAGAAAATAACTATATCGATGGTAAGCTCAACCTTAATTTACAAATCAATACTTCTGACAAAAAAGCCAAAGGATATCAAATACAGGTAAAGTTATTGGACGGTGATACCGAAATCTATGCAGAAACCAAAAAAATTGACCTTACAGAAGGGAACAATACTCTAAACTTTGAAAAGAAAATACCAAACATAAAAACCTGGAACGCTGAAAAACCCTACCTCTACACCTTATTATTTGTGGTCAAAAATAAAAAAGGAATGGTTACCGAAACTATAAGTTCAAAAATAGGTTTCCGAAAAGTGGAAATCAAAAACAACCAATTTTTAGTCAATGGGCAACCTGTACTAATCAAAGGAGTAAACTTACACGATCATGATGAAGAATCCGGACACGTTATTAGTGAAGAACTAACACTAAAAGACATGGAAGTGATGAAACGCAGTAATATAAACGCGATTCGTTGTAGTCACTATCCCAAAAACCCATTCTTTTACAGGATGGCAGATAAATATGGCTTTTATATTGTCGATGAAGCCAATATAGAAATTCATGGAATGGGTGCAACCAATCAAGGCCTTGATAAAAACGAAGCGGCCAAGAAAATTCACCCAGGCTATAGACCGGAATGGAAAGCCATGCACCTGGACCGTACTATTCGCATGTTCGAACGTGATAAAAACTTTACGTCCATTGTTACCTGGTCTTTAGGAAATGAAGCGGGTAACGGTCAAAACCTTGAGGCCACTTACGCTTGGTTAAAAGCGCATGACAACACAAGGCCAGTGCAATACGAAGGAGCAACAATGTATGCGAATTCTGATATACAGGCACCTATGTACGCCACTATAGAAGCAAGCATAGCTTATGCGGAAAACAATCCTAAACGTCCCTTTATACAATGTGAATATGCACATGCTATGGGGAATAGCGTTGGCAACTTGCAGGATTATTGGGATGCTATAGAAAAGTATGATGTATTACAAGGCGGATTTATTTGGGATTGGGTAGATCAAGGCCTCAAAACCAAAAATGAAGAAGGCGTTGAATTTTACGCTTTTGGTGGAGATCTTGGTGGACAAGATCTTCAAAACGACGATAATTTTTGCTTAAACGGAATCGTAAATCCTGATCGTTCTGCACATCCTTCCTTATATGAAGTGAAAAAAGTATACCAATACGTAAAATTTGATTCTGAAAATCCAAAAACGGGCAAAATTACCCTGACCAATAAATATGATTTTACAAATCTCTCAGAATACAATTTTTCTTGGAGGTTGATGGAAAATGGAATTCAGATAGCGAAGGGGAACCTGCCTGAGGTAGAAGTAGCTCCCTATGCATCAAAAGAGTTACAACTAGAATTACCTGAACTTAAAAACAAAAACGCAGAATATTTTTTAAACATTTTTGCAACCACCAAAACAGCTTCTGCTTTAATCCCTGAACATTTTTTAATAGCCTATGAACAATTTCAATTAACCGAATACAAACCCGCTATTTTTGAAAATTCTACAGAAGGAATATCTGTAAGAAAAGAAAATAATACCATCAAAGTCCTTGGAAATGGATTTGAAATTGGGTTCAACAGCAACGATGGCACACTCGTTACATTAGATTACGGTCAAGGGAACCTCATTAAAAAAGGACAGCGCGTAAATTTCTGGCGTGCACCGACCGACAATGATTTTGGCTACAATATGCCCTTAAAACTAAAAAAGTGGAAGGAAGCTACTGATAATCAAAATCTAATGGCTTTTGAGGTGAAATCCAATGGAGAGAAAAAAGTAATGGATGTGGTAAAATTGGCCGACAACCCTTTTAAGGTCAAAAAGGGTTTACAATTGACCACAACCTATGCATTGCCAGCTGTTGAGGGGCAAGTAGCTATAACATATAGCATCAACAACAAAGGGGAAGTATTGGTAAGTACTCAGCTAACGGGGATTGATGAAACGCTTCCCATTTTACCACGATTTGGCAATAATTTCGTTATCGATAACGCCTACGAAAATGTAACTTGGTATGGCAGGGGAGCCCATGAAAACTACCAGGACCGTAAAACTTCGGCCTTAGTGGGATTGTACGAGGCAAAAGTTGAAGATTTATATTTTGAATACATTCGTCCACAGGAAAATGGTAATCGCACCGATGTGCGCACACTTTCTTTTACCAATGGCAAAGGAAAGGGAATTTTAATTACAGCCCCTACTACTTTTGGGTTTAGCGCGCATCACCAATATAATTCCGATTTTGATGAAGGAGAAGAGAAACAGCAACGCCATACATTTGATATTCCGAAACGAGATCTGATCAACATCAATATAGACCAAAGTCAAATGGGAATTGGGGGAGATAATAGTTGGGGGCTAATGCCACATAAAGAGTATCAAATACCTGCAACCAATCTATCGTTCAGTTATATGATACGGCCAATACAATAAAAGAAAAAGATATATTAAAATAAAGAGCCGCTCAAAGCGGCTCTTTATTTTTTATAGTGTAGTTATGATTATTCCATGTTTACCCAAACATTACCCTCCTTATTAGATTCCACGGTAGCTTCAATAAAATTAAGTCCCCGAACACCGTCTAACATAGTTGGGAATTCGCCGTCATTATAATCTTCTCCACGTATAGCCCTGGCAGCTCCTAAATAAATATTAGCCATGGAATCAAAAATACCTTCGGGATGTCCTGGAGGTAATTTAGTTCCATCAAGAGATAGCTTAGAATTATATCCATGCCCCGGTTTATATATTTGAGTTGGTTCTGTATCACTCAACATATAGAGAAAATTAGGCCTTTCCTGTTCCCATACAAAAGCAGCTTTCTCACCATAAATTCTAATTGCCAATCCGTTTTCTTCACCTGTGGCCACCTGGCTGCCTCTTATGACACCTTTAATATGTTCTCCCATACGCAATAATACAGTACCGTCTACATCCATTTGGTTGTCATCATAGAGGTAATTGAAATCGCACAACAGAGATTTTACTCTTAACCCTGTAGTATACTCTATAAGATTAAAAGCATGTACCCCTATGTCTCCCATACAGGAACTTATTCCTGCCTTTTTTGGATCCAGCCTCCATACAGAGGAGCGTTTTTCTTTGTCATGGATTATTGTGTTAATCCATCCCTGATAATACCTGGCATCTACTTTATGAATCTTGCCTAAAGCCCCATCCTTGATCATCTCACGCATTTGACGAACCATCGGGTAGCCCGTATATGTATGCGTTACGACAAAAACAGTCCCTGCCTTTTTATGAGCCTCCTGTAAAATTTTTGCTTCTTCCAAAGTAGTCGTCATTGGTTTTTCGCAGATGACGTGAAACCCATTGTCCAACAGTTTCTTGGCCATAGGGAAATGCAGAAAATTTGGCGTAAGAACCGAACATACCTGCATTCTTTCTTCTTTAGGCAGCTTTAATTCTTCATCAATAAGGGTGTCAAAATCCTTATAAATCCTATTTGTTGGAACATCAATTTCTTTTGCAAATTCCATGTTCAATTCAAAATCGGGATTAAAAACTCCCCCCACTATTTGGTAATTATCATTTATATGCGAGGCTACTCTGTGCAATACCCCAATGAGGGAATCTCCACCTCCGCCTATTACTCCTAATCTAATTTTTTTTGCCATTTTATTTTATCATTTTTATTATTCTAATATTCACCTTTTCGTTAAAATCTTTTCAAAATATGCCATTTTCTTATGATTCTTAATCTCTTTTTTGAACCTATATGGTCGGTTCAATTTATGTAAAATATCTAAGATTTATAGGCAATTTTCTCGTTTTTAAACAAGAACGCAAACAATACAGAAACCCCAAGTGCAAATGCTGCAGGAAACATCCAGATCATTTCCCAATTATGTGAGACTTCTTCCAGAATAAAATAATCCGTTATTCTCCCCGCTATCCAGAATCCCATTAACATACCAACTCCATAAGTAGCCAGCGTAATCAATCCCTGGGCTGCACTTTTGTATTTTGGTCCCGCTTTGCTATCCGTATATATCTGGCCCGATACAAAAAAGAAATCATAACAAATGCCATGTAAAGCAATCCCCAGAAGCAGAAGGAATGAAAATTCTCCGGCGCTTCCATAGGCAAAACAGATATAACGCACCATCCAAGCCAACATAGCAACTATCATTGTATTTTTAAAGCCAAACCTCTTAAAAAAGAAAGGCAAAAGAAGCATAAATAGAATCTCTGATATCTGACCTATGGTCATTTTACCTGCCGGGTTTGAGACCCCAATTTCTCCCAGGAATTGTCCTGCATGCTGATAGTAAAAGGCCAAAGGAATACAGATAAATACAGAAGCCAGGAAAAACACTAAAAAATTTCTGTTCTTTAAAAGTTTTAGGGCTTCAAAGCCAAAAATATCTGCTATCCTTATTTTTCTTTTCCCTGTTATTGAAGGAGGTGTTTTTGGCAGGGTAAAACTAAAAAATCCCAATATGCCCGATGCTACTGCAGTCATTAAGAATGTATTTCTAAGATAGCCTTTGGCTAAACCTTCCATAGAATCCCAATGAAAGAAATAACTAATAGCTAAACCAGCGACTATCCAACCTGCGGTTCCAAAAACGCGAACAAAGGAGAACTGTTTTGCCGGGTTATCCATCTGATTAAAGGAAACTGAATTAACCAGTGCCAAGGTTGGCATATACAATATCATGTAACCTAAAATATAAGGGTAAAATCCACTAAAACTTGTTGCATAAGTCAACTGCACCATTAAAACTGCTCCAATAAGATGTAATACTCCCAAAATCCTTTCTGCGTTAAAATAACGGTCTGCAATGAGTCCGATAATAAACGGAGCAATAATTGCTCCCCAGGATTGTGTAGAATAAGCCATGGCGATTTCAGGGTCGCTTGCATCCAAACTATTAGGTAAATAAATACCCATAGTAACATACCAACTACCCCAAATAAAAAACTCCAAGAACATCATTACTGAAAGTTGAACCTGAATCTTTTTATTCATGAATTTTTCCGCTAGCGTTTATAAAAAATATAGTCTAATGAAAGAGGTTCCAGTTCATTATCCCTAAAATTCATAGCTATTTGGGACCTGTGATGTGTAGAATGGTTTATAATATGGAATAATATATCCTGTAAAGTACTTGTGAAAAGCCTTCCTTCTTCATTATCAAAGTCTATCCTTATTTCAAAATCTGTAGCATTCGTGGTTATTTCAAAAGAACTTCGTTGGTTTTCATAATGAATATCCCCCCAATTTTTAATAGGGTGAATCTGCCAAACTTTATAATCAGCAGGTTTCCCAAGAATTCTTGCATTCCATAAATTGTGGGCATTAAGGATATGGCTGAATAACAATATGCTTTTCTCCGGTACCTTATCGAGCTTAATGCACTCCTCGATAAGCTTTTTATTGCAATAAAAATTGTAATCAAAGAGCTGATTAAAAAAAACTTTCATAGGTCATGATGCGTGGTTAGGTAACTTCTTTAGATGCTTTGAGTAATAAGTCTCTTGTGGCTATAATCCCTTCTTCTTCAGATAATTCACTTCCTTCGTATTCAACACCAATATAACCCGTATAACCCGCATCCTTAACAATTTGTAGCATATGAACATAGTCTATTTCAGTCTCATTTCCATTTGCATCAAAATCGTGTGATTTCGCACTAACTGCTTTGGCATGTACCATGAGTTCCTTTACGCCTTTATAAATATCGTAATTCTCTGCGCAGCCGGCAGAATAATCTTTCGGATCTTTTCTTTTTATACAGAAATTACCAAAATCAGGTAAGGTGCCACAATTTGACATGTTTACCTGGCTCATCACCTCGGAGAGCATAGCAGCATTTGATGAAAGTCCTCCGTGATTTTCCACAAGTATATTTATATTTTTTGTTTTTGCATATGTGGAAAGCTGGGAAAGGCCGT
Source organism: Eudoraea sp. (assembly GCF_049669105.1). Classification (NCBI taxonomy): domain Bacteria; kingdom Pseudomonadati; phylum Bacteroidota; class Flavobacteriia; order Flavobacteriales; family Flavobacteriaceae; genus Eudoraea; species Eudoraea sp. The sequence continues at coordinate 2,593 of NZ_JBATKE010000042.1, read as the reverse complement.
CAATTGAATTGGCTTTCCATTCAATTGGATCGGAACTCCCCGAAAGATTTACTCTAATTGAGTGGCAACCCATAGACGCGGCAGCATCAACCCATTTATAGTGATTTTCAACTGCTTTTTTGCGTTCTTTAGAATCGGAAATTGCCAGATCTCCTTGTCCATCAATCATTATCAAGACATTCTTTAAACCGTGTTTTTCAGCTTCGGCGTTAGATTTATCTACAAAAGATTGCATGGCTTCCTTTGAATAATTGGCGGGCTCTAACTCTTTGTTATATAGCTGACTTACATACTCCAGTCCTTCAAATCCCCAATTCTTGGCTTTTTCAGCAAAGGTATAAGGATCAACACCGTCATTATTGATCATATTGTGAATAGACCATTGTGCCAGGGATAATTTAAAAAAGGGGGCTATGGACATAAGCGCATCTTTTTCGACATTTTCTTCTTCTTTTACAACTTTCTTTTCGTCCTTGCAGGAATAAATTCCAAGCAAAGAAAGACCTATCCCTGCCTGGGTGCTATTTCTAATGAATTTTCTTCTTTTCATAAATCTGATTCTGTAAAATAGTTCGTATACTTTTAAAACCTTAGGTAACTATATTTTCTCATTCGAAATATCACTGGAATTGGCTTTAATATGTTATTCAACCTTAATAGAATAAAGCTTTTTTATATTCTCAGTTTACATTTCATTTTAATGAAGACTCCATAAGTTAATATGACTTTAAATGTAGAAAATTAATTTTATATTTGATACTTTTAGCAAGTAAACAATAGTACTACATGGGTAAATTTTATTATAATGAAGAACAGGACTCGTATGATGCGATTGTTGTAGGTACCGGTATTAGTGGTGGTTGGGCAGCAAAAGAATTGTGTGAGAAAGGATTAAAGACACTTGTTCTGGAACGAGGGCGAATGGTAAAGCATCGTGAAGATTATCCCACAGCAAATATGGATACCTGGGACTTTCCGAATAATGGGGAAATGCCCCCGAAAGAAGTAGCCAAACAGTCAAAACAAGCGCGTACAGGCTACACCGTAAGAGCACAACATAATTTTTGGTTTGTCAATGACCTGGAACATCCCTATAATGAAACAAAACGATTCGACTGGATGCGCGGTTACCACGTGGGTGGGAGATCATTGCTTTGGGGGCGCCATAGCTACCGTTGGAGCGATCTGGATTTTGAAGCTAATAAAAAGGATGGCATAGCCGTTGACTGGCCGGTCCGATATAAAGATATAGCACCCTGGTATAGCAAAGTTGAAACCTATATTGGGGTGACAGGGGAAACTTTAGGGCTTCCACAATTACCAGACAGTGAGTTTGAGCCTATGATGGAACTAAACTGTATTGAACAACATGTCCGTGAAAAGGTAGCTGATAATTTTGGGGGGCGCGTTATCACCGCTGGCCGAGTGGCCCATATTAACAGTGCTAAACAGTTTGACGGGGATGGGAGAACCCGCTGTCAATTTAGAAACAGATGTATACGCGGATGCCCTTTTGGCGCATATTTCAGCAGTAACTCCTCTACCTTACCGGCAGCAGAAGCCACTGGAAATATGACCCTGAGACCCGATTCTATTGTTCATGAGGTTATGTACGATCCCAATACCAAAAAAGCAACCGGAGTAAAAGTAATAGACAAGGTTACCAAAGAAACATTTGAATTTAAAGCAAAGGTGATCTTCCTTTGTGCCTCTTCTATAGCTTCTACATCAATATTGATGCAATCAAAATCGGATCGGTTCCCCAACGGAATGGGTAATGATTCAGATCAGTTAGGCAGAAATATTATGGACCATCATCTTGGGGTAGGCGCCGCAGGAAAATATGACGGTTATGAGGACAAATTTTACAAGGGAAGAAAACCTAATGGGATCTATGTGCCTCGCTTCCGGAATATTGGCGGAGATTCTAATATGAAAGAGTTTATACGCGGATATGGTTATCAGGGAAGCGGCAGCAGAAGTAACTGGGATGAGGCGGTTTCTGAATTGTCTCATGGTAAAAACCTAAAAGAAGCTATACTTAAGCCCGGGGGATGGAACTTTGGGATGAGTGGTTTTGGAGAAGTCTTACCCTATGAAGATAACAGGATGACATTGGATTATGACAAATTAGATGGTTGGGGATTACCAACAGTAACGTTTGATGCAGAGTTCAAGGAAAACGAGTGGAAGATGCGGGAAGATATGAAAGAACAGGCCTATGAAATGCTGACAAAAGCAGGACTTAGAGATGTTGAAGCTTTTGACAGGCCGGGAGCCCTTGGTTTAGGAATTCATGAAATGGGAACCGCACGGATGGGCCGAGACCCAAAAACCTCCGTAGTTAACGGATATAACCAGGTACATACTGTTAAAAATGTATATGTTACAGATGGGGCATTTATGACCTCAGCGGCCTGTGTGAACCCTTCATTGACCTATATGGCTTTCACGGCCAGGGCAGCGGACCATGCTGCCGAACAACTTAAAAAAGGATTATTATAATGGATAGAAGAGTAGCATTAAAAAATATGGGGTTGGCGCTGGGATATACTGTGGCCACTCCTACACTATTAAGCCTTGTTCAGGGATG
>NZ_JBATKE010000041.1:0-105122 GCF_049669105.1 Eudoraea sp. | reverse complement strand
CTTTATTATTTCAATTATAATGCTATGATGCTAAAAGTTTTAATAAGAATTTTTTTCTGTTCAATTTTGGTTTTATTTATTGTTCAATGTTCAGGATCTAAGAAAGTTATTGATATTTCTAAAGAAGAAGAGGAAGTATTTAATCTAAATACGAGAGACACTATTATCATTGAGAACGATAGCTTAGAGTATGAAATAATAATTATGGAAATAGGTTTCAATACCTGGCTCCAAAGTATAGCAAAGCCAAGGGGATATTATACCCAAAATTATATGGAAAACAGAAATCGAATTTATGTTATAAACTGGAATCAACGCGTTCTGGAACCTTTAAGATTTGATCCTAATTTATATGAGCTGCAGATCAACTATGACTCCAATATTGATTATGGGTATGAAGTGAACTATAAACTTTATAATTATTTTATTTATTTTCAACGCAAATACAATCAACGCCTTGGACCCTTTGCACCACGAATTAATTGAATATATTTGCCCCGATCTTATTTAAAATGAATAAACTTAAAAAACGCTGGGGTATAGAATCCAGTTTTCAACTTATCATAATTTTAATTGTATTTTCTATCACAGGTTCTGCTGCGGTATTTATTGCAAAACCATTTCTTGAGTGGGTTGGTCTGGAAAGAAGCAACTTACCTGACACATGGTGGAGTGGCTGGGTATACTGGACTTTAAGAATAATGGTGATCTTCCCAATTTACCAGATCCTTCTAGTGGTTTTTGGAGGGCTTTTTGGACAGTTCAAATTTTTCTGGAACTTTGAAAAAAAAATGTTAAACAGAATCGGACTAGGTTTTCTTTTTAAGTAAATTAATCTTTTCTTAACTTATCCTGATTGCTTTATTTGATTACTTTGTATCGTGATGGTCAAAAACAAATCACTTTCCATAATTTCATTGGTGCTAATCATCTTTTTGGCGCTTCCTTCGGTTATTCAATTATCACACGTTTCCAATCATTTAGAAATTAACTGCGACAACACTTTTGAGTCGCATATTCATGCCAAAGAACTGGATTGTGATTTTAGTAAATTTAATTTTTCTCATCACTATTATATTCGACTTTTTAAAACACAATTAGTAGCCGCTGTTTTTATAAGAAATGAATTCTCACACACTTATATATATACTCCGGTATCAGACACCCCACTATTTTCTCTTAGAGCTCCACCCTTATTTTCGTAACTCCATTTATTAGATTTTTTTAATTTAAAAACAGGTTATGAAATATTTATTATCAATACTTTTTGTATTATTTTATTTTAACAGTAAAGCACAGTGCACACTTATGGGCAATATTTCAGCAGAAGATTCAAATACCCCATTAGAACAGGTTTCCGTATACATGCCACAATTAGAAAAAGGTACGGTAACCGGAAGCAATGGAGAATTTGTTATGAATAATCTTCCGGTGGGGACTTACAAGATTGTTGCGTCCTATATGGGCTACCAGACATATTCTTCAACCATAACCCTTACTCAGGGTACAATTACTTTGGATATTGTCCTTTCGCCAAGTGCCATAGAAATGGAAGAGGTAATTGTATCTACACCATTCCACAAATTACAACGTGAAAACGTAATGAAGGTAGAACAGGCTGCCGTTGAATCATTGAGAAAAATGGGGGCTATAACGCTTTCGGATGGAATCACAAACATCCCGGGTGTGGAAAGTGTTTCCACAGGAGTAGGAATTGGAAAACCTGTGATAAGAGGTTTAAGCTCCAACAGGGTTTTGGTATATTCTCAAGGCATACGACTGGAGAACCAACAATTTGGCGATGAACACGGCCTTGGTATCAGTGCAGCAGGTGTGGAAAGTGTAGAGGTCATTAAGGGTCCAGCATCTCTTCTTTATGGCTCGGATGCCTTAGGTGGGGTACTTTATTTAAATCCGGAACAATTTGCCAATATTAATTCAACCAAGGGTGATATTAATTTAAACTATTTTACGAATACGCAGGGTGTCAATGCAAATGCAGGCTTCAAAACTTCTGGAGAGAAATTCAAATTCCTGGTGCGTGGTGCATATACATCTCATGCTGATTATAAAGGCGGAAACAGTTTAAGAGTAACTAACTCCCGTTTTAATGAATTTGATCTTAAAACAGCACTTGGATACCAATTAGGAAAATTTAAAACAGAGTTGCGCTATAATTTAAATAGCTCAGATTTAGGCATTCCGGAAGATATTGGAATACAGGATTTAGGACGAACTCCAATGTCACCATATCAGGAAATAAACAGCCATATTTTAAGTTCAAAAAGTGATTTGTTTTTTAACAATTCTAGCCTGAGAATAACACTGGGCTATATACTTAATAACCGAAAAGAGTTTGAGGAGGAGGAAGATGTAGAAATACCACCGACTAGCCCGGATGATTTAAAACCAGCTCTGGACATGAAACTTTCTACATTTAGCTATAATGTCCAATATAATTTGCCAACCCTTGGCCGCTTGCAGACGATAGCAGGGCTCCAGGGAATGAGCCAGGATAATAAAAACTTTGGAGAGGAGGTGTTAATACCCAATGCAATTACCAATGATATTGGCCTTTTGGCAACCTCACATATCCACTTCGAAAAAAGCGATGTTCAACTAGGTATCCGATTTGACAATCGGACTATTAAGGGAGAGGAAACGGGCATCGTGGGTGAAGAAGGATACATAGCACAATTGGATAGAAATTTCAATAGCTTTAATGCAGCACTGGGATATCGAATTGATTTTTTAAAGAATTTTATAGGTCGAATTAATCTTGCAAGTGGATTTAGAGCTCCTAATTTGGCTGAATTAACTTCAAATGGTGTTCATGAAGGTACTAACCGATTTGAAATAGGCAATCCCAACCTGAAGAATGAAAAAAATCTGCAAATAGATATTGCACTGGAATATGGTAGTCAACATTTTGAATTTTTTGCAAATGGTTTTTACAATATTATCAGCGATTATATTTTTATTGAACCCAATGGAGAATTTGTAGATAATAATCCGGTGTACAATTACATACAGCAGGATGCCAATTTATATGGTGGAGAAATTGGGTTTCATTTTCACCCTCACCCTTTAGACTGGTTGCATGTGCAGAGCAGCTTCGAATCCGTGATTGGACAGTTGGACAATGACGACTACCTTCCATTGATACCTGCAAATAAGCTAAGTAATACCTTAAGGTTAGAATTTAATAATTCGCAAAAATGGATAACAGATGGTTATACCTTTATCACCTTAAATACCATATTTGATCAAAATAGAGTGGCAACCTTTGAAACGTCCACTATGGGTTATAATCTTTTAAACGCTGGTTTTGGAGCAAGTCTGAAACTCTTTAAACAAGATGTTGAATTGATGGTAACTGCCCTAAATATTCTGAATAAGGATTATATTTCCCATTTATCCAGGCTAAAGGTAGATGATATTTCAAATATTGGAAGGAACATTAATATAGGATTAAGTATTCCTCTATAAGAAATATAGGTTTAGTTTATAATATAAATTAAAACAGGTGGTTTAAGGAATTTGAAATATAAACGGTTTAGTCTTCTTCAATAGTTATGTACTTGTTAACTGCAAAAACATAGGTATAGAGCCACATTAAAGTGAAAGAAGGAATCACGTCCAGTCCAGGAACAATTTCTTCGATAAAAGCTATCAACCCGGCTATTTTTCCGGGATTCCCCTTGTACATTCTTGTCATCAACCAACCTGCTATGGGCGCCCATATCAAATCTGTGAATTCCCCAATACCCGGTATCATAAAAGAAAGCATACCAATTCCATCAAAAAGGAGCCCTAATGCAAGGAGTTTGTATTTTTTCTTCTTAATCATTTAGAAATTATAAAAACGAATCCTATTCTTTAAATTTAATTATCTATATGACAAAATCAAGACAGATTTGAACTGATTAATTTTAAAAATTCATTACGAGTTTCTTCTTTTTGGAAAGAGCCTCTAAATCCGGATGTTGTAGTCACGGAATTCTGTTTCTGAACACCCCGCATCATCATACACATATGTGCGGCCTCTATAACAACGGCAACTCCCTGAGGATTTAGAGTGTCATTTATACAATCTAATATTTGCTCGGTTAAGCGTTCCTGAACCTGCAACCTTCTTGCAAAAACATCTACGATTCTTGGCAATTTGCTCAACCCCACGATCTGTCCATTGGGGATATAAGCAATATGTGCTTTCCCAAAAAAAGGTAACATATGATGTTCACATAGAGAATACAATTCAATATCCTTAACAATTACCATTTCATTATAAGATTCATTAAACATTGCACTCTTAAGGATTGCCGCGGCATCTTGTTTATATCCCTGTGTTAAAAACAACATTGCTTTGGCCGCTCGTTCAGGGGTTTTAATTAATCCTTCACGACCAACTTCCTCCCCTATTTCGCTGATTATTCCTGAAAAACGCTCTGTTATTTCATTGGTAATTTCTATGTTATATTCTTCCAGGTTGTGGTATGATGTCATAATAAAAAGGTATAAAAGGCTTGATTTAAAAGTACTTCGAAATTAAAGGTTTCTACTTTAAAAATCATAAATAAATGTATTATTAGTAAAATGAAGGCATCAATAGAATTCTACCAGGCTGCTGCCAACGGATTCCCCATTCATAACATTTTGAAGTGTTAAGGGTATTGTTTACTTTCATGCCCTAATTATTAATTGATGATTAAGGCCACTAATATCCAAAAATATTTCGGAGAACTTCAGGTTTTGAAGGGGGTAGATTTGCGTATAAAAGCTGGAGAAGTAGTATCTATTGTAGGGCCCTCAGGTGCCGGTAAAACAACATTATTGCAAATTTTGGGCACACTGGATACTCAATCAAACAAAAAGGAAAGTGAGCTAAAAATCAACGGTATTGATATTACTTCATTAAAAGATAAAGCACTGGCTGCATTTAGAAATAATCATATTGGATTTATTTTTCAATTCCACCAATTATTACCGGAATTTACAGCCATTGAAAACGTCTGCATTCCGGCATTTATTAAAAGGACCGGGAAGGCAGAGGCGGAGTCCAGAGCAACTGAATTGCTAAATTTCCTTGGGCTTTCCAGCCGCATGCACCACCGACCTAATGAGCTATCTGGTGGTGAACAACAACGTGTTGCAGTCGCAAGGGCATTGATAAACAATCCAAGCATAATACTTGCCGATGAACCAAGTGGCAATCTGGATTCGGAAAGTGCAGATAAACTGCATCAGCTTTTTTTTCAGTTACGCGATGAATTTGGGCAAACTTTTGTTATTGTTACTCATAATGAGGAATTGGCTGATATGGCAGACAGAAAGTTAACCATGATAGACGGACAAATCATAGACTAATATGTTGAGAGAAGTTTGGGAATCCATAAAAAACCCATTTATCTCATTAGCCTCACCAAAATGAAAAATCAGTGACTATACTTGAGTTAAGAGATTTTTTGGATGCAAAAGTCTTCCAGTACAATAATCCTCAATTTCTTGATTCAGATCCAATTCAGGTTCCCCATTTGTTTACTAAAAAAGAAGATATTGAGATCAGTGCATTTCTCACATCAACAATTGCGTGGGGTAATAGAAAAAGCATTATAAACAATGCCCGTTATTTAATGGATTTATTAGATAATGACCCGCTTAATTTTGTTTTATTCCATAAAGAATCAGAATTGATGAAGCTTGAGCCATTTGTCCATCGCACTTTTAATCATATTGACCTGATATACTTTATTAAAGCTTTGAGATGTATATATAAACAACACGGAGGTTTAGAAGCAATTTTTAGTCAACATACCACAAATAAATCTACACAGCCTGCAATTTCTAAATTCAAGCAAACCTTTTTTGAGCTAACACATCCAAAAAGAACAACAAAGCATATTTCCGATCCAGCTAAAGGTTCCGCCGCTAAACGCCTGAATATGTTTTTAAGGTGGATGGTTCGCGATAATTCGACCAAGGTAGATTTCGGGATCTGGAAATCTATCTCCCCTGCCCTTTTATCCTGCCCCCTGGATGTTCATTCAGGCAATGTAGCCAGAAAGTTAGGGCTATTACATCGGAAACAAAATGATTCCAAAGCTGTGTATGAACTGGATTCTTATCTTCGAAAAATGGATCCACTAGATCCCGTAAAATATGATTTTGCACTATTTGGACTGGGCGTATTTGAAAAATTCTAAGAAATATTAATGTAATTCCCTACAGACCCATAGAACCCAATTTCAATTCAATTTTTGAATTCCCTTTCGCAATCGACTCGTAAATAGCTTTAACAATTATCATATCTCGTTTACCCATTTCACCAGGTGCAACGTTTGGGGTACCATTCAAAATATGTCTTGCAAAATCATCCATCTGCAATTTTTGCTGGCGTTCATGCGGGAAACTCAAGTCTCCGCTGGAGGTTTTACCTGCCAATGGTCCATATGAACTTGCAGGATTTAATTCAAACCACCCCTTGTCACATGAGCCATACATCCTGTTTACATTTGTATTATGTGACGTCATGATATTACCAAAGGCTCCGCTTGAAAATTCGAATTGTGCGGTGATGGTCTCATCGGTATCCTTAAAATAATCGGGCCTTGAGCTAAACTCCTGTGCAGTTACTGATATTGGGTTCTCTCCGGTTCCATAAATTGCGCTTTGGATCGCATAAACCCCCATGTTCATTAAGGCCCCTCCACCAGAAAGCGCTTTATTCAATCGCCATTGATCCGGATTGCCACCAGATCTGTAGGCAGCTTCCGCGGATATATACTGTACATTTCCAAAAACTTTTTCATCAACCAATCTCTTTATTTCCTGAGTATAAGGCTCCGAATGCAGACGATAACCCACACTTAATTTAACATTCGCTTGCTTACATGCTTCAATTATTGCATCGCATTCCTCGACACTAACGGCCATAGGTTTTTCGCATATAACATGTTTCCCTGCTTTGGCAGCTCTTATGGAGAAATCGGCATGCATAGCATTAGGAAGAACAACGTAAACTATATCTATGGAATCGTTAGATACGATACTATCAAAATTCTCATAATTATAAACATTTGCGCGGGGAATAGCATATTTATCCTGCCATACCTTTTCTTTTTCAGGAGTTCCGGTAACTATCCCTGCTAAATAGCAATGTTCACAGTCCAATAAAGAAGGTGCTAGTTGATACGTGCTGTAGCTTCCTAAACCTACCAATGCCACGCCTAATTTCTTCTTGTCCTGTTTTTGCTCACCCATTGCACAAGCCCAGGGTATACCGCCTAGTAAGGTAGCTCCACCAATTCCTTTAGACAGTGTTTTATTAAAAGTTCTTCTGGTTATATTCTTCATGTTCACCGAATTAGTTGTTAAAAGGTATTTTTTCTAAGCTAAATTTAAATATAGTGAACAAATTTCTATTCTTTTTAATCTTAATATTTAGGATAATCAGTTTTATCATTCAAATTCCATATTTTAGGGCTTTCTAAAACCACCAAAAATGAAAAGATTGTTCCTGTTCTCCCTTTTGATGTTAGGCCTCAATATCACTTTATCTCAAAATCGCAAATTACCAATAGATACTGTAGTAACTACACAGCATAGTGTCACTGTTAACGGTACCGCATTTACATATACCGCAAAAACCGGTACTCAACCGGTCTGGGATGAATTAGGAGAGCCAATGGCGTCGTTGCATTACACCTATTATACTCGTAACAATGTAAAGGATAGGGCTAGTCGTCCATTACTAATATCGTTTAACGGAGGGCCAGGATCTGGTTCAGTTTGGATGCATTTGGCATATACAGGACCCAGGATTTTAAAGATTGACGACGAAGGCTATCCTGTTCAACCCTACGGTGTAAAAGAAAACCCTTATTCTATATTAGATGTAACAGATATAGTCTATGTAAATCCAGCTAATACAGGATATTCCCGGACCATTCCCGAAAGTGGAAAAGAAGTGGACCGCAGTAAATTTTTTGGTATTAATGCAGATATAAAATATCTGGCAGAATGGCTGAATACCTTTGTCACCCGCAATAACAGATGGAGCTCTCCTAAATATATAATTGGTGAAAGTTATGGCGGTACCAGAGTAATGGGATTGGCGCTTGCACTTCAAAACCAGCAGTGGATGTATTTAAACGGTGTTATCATGGTTTCCCCTGCAGATTACAAAGTAATTCGTGTTGGCGGCCCCGTAAGCAGTGCTTTAAATTTACCTTATTATACAGCGGCAGCCTGGTATCAAAAAGCTTTAGACAGCGATCTTCAACAAAAAGATTTATTGGATATTTTACCTGAATCAGAGGCTTTTACAATTAATACAGTACTCCCTGCTATTGCAAAAGGAGGATTTATTAGTGAAACGGAGAAAAATACAGTTGCGGAGAAAATGGCATATTATTCAGGGCTTACTAAAAAGGAAATATTAGATCATAATCTGGTAGTTCCTACTTCGTATTTCTGGAAAGGGTTATTAAGAGACCGCAGCGGTAATACTATTGGTAGACTAGATAGCCGATATTTGGGAATAGATAAGCAAATTTCGGGAACTGCGCCAGATTATAACCCCGAACTAACTTCCTGGTTACATAGCTTCACACCAGCTATAAATTATTACCTGCAAGAAGAACTTCAATTTAAAACAGATATCAAATATAATATGTTTGGCCCCGTACGTCCGTGGGATAATAAAGATGATGACACAAGAGATAATCTGAGACAGGCCATGGCACAGAACCCTTATCTGCATGTATTGGTTCAGTCCGGATATTATGACGGTGCCACTACTTATTTCAATGCCAAATATACCATGTGGCAGGTAGACCCCAGTGGTCGCATGAGAGATCGGTTTGAATTTAAAGGTTATCGAAGTGGACATATGATGTACTTGCGCAAAGAAGATTTGCAAAAAGCCAACTCCGATATTAGGCTATTTATTGAAAAAACCATGGCAAAAGGAAAATCTGCCAAGTATTAAAGATCTTAACAAATATTAATTAATTTTCGCACTACCCTGCAAACTGATTTTTATTTCTTTAGCCGAAATAAATAGCAGATCCCTCGTGAGTTAATCTTTGTTTGGCGATAAATTTTATCGCTAAGTTTTCGATATATAACTCCTTACCCTACACTTTTATGACTACTTAAGCGTTAATAGTAGATATAAAAGTGATTAATAAACAAATATTTACGTTATGAAAAATTGGAGAGTATATGGCATTTTAATGGCCTTTGCCTTTATTTTTACAACTTCCTGTGATAACTCTGATGAAGCCACAGATGAAGCCAATAACCTGGCGTTACCGTTATATGAATCAATGGTTATAGATTTTAGCAATTTTACCGATGATTCAAATACAGGGAAAAGTACAGCCCAGGCTTATAATAACAAAGCGCCCAATGGCAATTGGTTTTTTTCACGAATTGTTGTGGGAGTATGGAATTCAGCCCTTTTTACTAACCTGGCCGTGCCTGTAGCCTCTTTCAAATCTGCTTTTGCAAGTACCCCTGAAGATTTAGGAGATAATAAATGGCAATGGACTTATAGTGTAGATGGCTTTACCAGCGAATATACGGCGCGTCTTACAGGAAAGGTAACCGGAGAAGAAGTTCTTTGGGAAATGTACATAACCAAGATAGGAATTGGAGCTTTTGAAGAATTCTTGTGGTTTTCAGGGAGTTCTGCAATGGATGGCAATAGTGGTTTTTGGTTATTAAATGAAAGTGCGGAGAGACCAGAAGCAATGTTAAGAATAGACTGGGAGCGTTCAAATGACGAAATTGGTAGTATTCGATATACTTGGGTCAGAGAACTGGATGAACAAGAGAATGACGACATGTTTAAAGACAGCTATCTTGAATATGGACTTCAGGACGGTGATTTAGATGCCTATTTTAAAGCATACGCTTATGACAGTAATAAGCAGGATTTTAGTGATGTTAGAATTGAATGGAGTAGAGCAACATTTATGGGAAGAGTAAGGGCATTTGATTATTTCGAAGATGAAGAATGGCATTGTTGGGATAGTAATGGCGATGACGTACTATGTGAATAATTAAGAATTTTAAGGATCTATAGCCCTGCATTTGTTTAAATGCAGGGCTTTTAAATTTTTAATATCTCTAGAATTACAATTTCCAATTGATATTAAATTTAGTTATTTATGTTTTCTACATTTTGTATCTTTTGAAACATTAAAATATAACTTTCCATTATGATTTTAACAAAGCCAAAAAGCCTTTTAGTTATCTGTCTTTTTTTAATGGTTTCTATTTTGAGTGCCCAGGATTGGGCACAACTTGGACACTTTGACGCTGCTAACAAAGAATTACCCGATGCCAAAACCAATGAGCACCGTGTGGTATTTATGGGAAACTCCATCACCATCGGATGGTCTCATAGTCAACCTGAATTCTTTGAGGGTAAACCCTATGTAAATAGAGGAATAAGTGGCCAGACAACCCCCCAAATGCTGGTACGGTTCAGACAAGATGTGATTGATCTAAAGCCTAAAGTGGTGGTCATTCTTGCCGGAACTAATGACATCGCTGGTAACACAGGACCATCAACCTTGCAAATGATTGCAGACAATATAATGTCTATGGCAGAATTGGCAGAAGCCAATGGTATAAAAGTAGTTTTATGTTCCGTATTACCTGCTTATGATTATCCCTGGCGTAAAGGGCTTATGCCAAATGAAAAAATACCCGCGCTGAATACTATGATAAAGAGCTATGTCAATAGTAAAGGCCTTGTCTACCTGGATTATTTTTCGGCAATGACCGATGATAAAAACGGCCTAAGGGAAGATCTTGGTAGTGACGGGGTTCACCCTAATAAAAAAGGGTATGAGCTAATGGCTCCATTGGCCGAAAAAGCAATCGCCAAGGCATTAAGTAAGAATTAGTTCTGTACTAGTGCAATGGGATCGTTTACTCTTTCCGCTATTGCTAAAAGTAGTACGGGAAGGTTATACTTTACCGCCTTTTTCACCTTACGGTATTGAAAACAATACCATGGTGATTCAGGTCCTGAAGGTTGCCGAAATTTCCGCAAAAAATGAATTCATTATGCTTTGGAATGTTTTTTTGGAAACAATAAAATAAAGTCGACAATTGCTCTTTTAATGAAAAATCATCTGATTAGTGTATTAATTCCATTTAAAAATACTTCGGTTTACCTTCCGGAGTGCGTTGATTCGATTTTATCTCAGAGTTACCAAAACTGGGAAGTCATTGCTATAGACGATCATTCGGAGGACAATAGTCTTAGTATAGTTGAACATTATTCATCAAGAGATACCAGAATAAAAGTACATCCAAATAAAGGAAATGGTATAATTTCTGCACTTAGGACGGCTTATAATTTAAGCAAAGGTGAATTGTTGACAAGAATGGATTCTGATGATATAATGAACTCCAATAAGCTGGAAATTATGGCTTCCTCATTGGAAAAACATGGAAAAGGACATATTGCAGTAGGAGGTGTTCGTTATTTTTCTGATCGTGGAATAAGCAATGGGTACGAGCGATATGAAAAATGGTTGAACAAACTCACTGCCACAGGAGCAAACTACTCTGAAATCTATAAGGAATGTGTTATCCCCTCCCCTTGCTGGATGGTCTACAAAAAAGATTTAGAAGAATGTGGTGCCTTTGAGCCCAATAGATACCCGGAAGACTATGATCTTACGTTTCGATTTTATGAGCGGGGTTTGCAATGTATTCCGTGTAACGAGATATTACACAGATGGCGTGACTATGAAAGTAGAACCTCAAGAACCAGTGAGCACTATGCTCAGAATTATTTTTTGCATATAAAACTACATTACTTTCTAAAGCTTCACCATGATCACAGGCGACCTTTAACCGTTTGGGGTGCGGGGAACAAAGGAAAAAGTATTGCCAGAGATTTGTTACAGCAGAATATTCCGTTTCATTGGTTATGCGACAACCCAAATAAAATCGGCAAAACTATATATGGTAAGGAAATGAAGCATTTTAATTATTTGCCTAATCTGGAAAAGCCAATAAGTATAGTTACGGTTGCAAATGAAGAGGCCCAGGCAATGATCACAAATTTCTTCTCAAATTTGGGACAATCTTCAATGGTCGATTATTTTTTCTTTTGTTAAAGAATTTTTTCTTTTAAACAGCCTTAAATAATCTATTTCCAACGCACTTAGCTTAAATATTACTTTCATTTGTTCATTCAACGCGTTTCATTACCAATTTTGTCATAATTACTAGGCAATATCTTCTCAATACTTTATATATTTGTCAAATCAAAATTGGGAATGCTGTTTAAATATCCGGAACTCCTTTGGGCCTTTTTTCTGCTACTGATTCCCATATTAATTCACCTCTTTCAACTTCGGAGATTTAAAAAAACACCATTTACTAACGTAAAGCTTTTACAAAAAGTAGTTGCGCAATCTCGCAAAAGCAGTACGATAAAAAAATGGCTTTTACTTTTTTCCCGGGTATTAGTGCTTTCCGGCCTTATCCTTGCTTTTTCACAGCCCTATTTCGCTAAGGAATCGGCTTCATACGCCAAAGAAACCGTAATATATCTGGACAACTCATTTAGCATGCAGGCCAAAACAGAAAATGGAACCCTGCTCCAGGATGCAGTTCAGAAGTTATTACAAGGTCTGCCTAAGGATAATACTTTTAGTCTTTTTACAAATGATAAAGTCTTTACTAATATTACCTTAATGGATATTCGCAATGAACTTTTATCCCTGCCATATACTTATAGTCAGTTGGGATTTAAGGATATCCTTCTCAAAGCAAAAAATTTCTTTAGCGAAGATGAAAAATCTGTTAAATATTTGGTTCTGGTCTCAGATTTTCAAAACAGAACCGCTATTCAGGAATCCGATACTCTTGGAAATATCCAAACTTTTATGGTTCGACTTAGGGCAGAAAATCTTGATAATACTGTTTTGGATTCGGCATATATAGCTGAGGTAAATGCAGCTACAATAGACCTCTCGGTGAATTTAACTACCACAGCTGCTTTAGAAACGATCCCTGTTTCTTTATACAATGATGATAAGTTAATTGCTAAAACAGCTGCAACTTTTGATAAGAACAGAAAATCTAATGTTGTATTTACATTACCATCTAATGAAGTCATTAGAGGTAAAATTGAAATATCAGATATTGGATTGCCTTATGACAATCAGTTGTTTTTTAATATTAACCAGAAGGACAAAATCAAAGTATTGTCTGTTAGTGAGTCAGATAGTGAATTTTTAAAAAGAATATTTACCGAAGATGAATTCATATATGCGGATGTGCAAATGAATAATATTAATTACAGCATACTGGAGTCGCAAAACTTAATAATTTTAAATGAATTAAAAACTATTCCCGTCTCTCTCAAAAATACTTTAAGCAATTATACTCAAAAAGGTGGTCATTTAATGATTATCCCATCTTTTGATGCTAATATAGAGAGCTATAATAGTTTCATCGGAAATTATTATTCTTCTTCATTTGTAAACAGACTTGATGAAGAACGCAATGTAACGGAAATTAACTTTGATCATCCTCTTTATAAAAATGTATTTGCCCAAAGAATAAGCAATTTTCAATATCCAAGGGTGAAAAGCTATTTCAAAACCAGAACAACGGCCCCAAAAATACTTTCATTACAGGATCAATCAGCTTTCCTTGTAGGACTGGATGGCCTATACTTGTTCACAGCTCCAATCGTTAATACAAATTCTAATTTTAAGAATTCGCCTCTTATCGTGCCTACAATCTATAGTATTGGGGCAAATAGTCTTAAATCGCCTGAATTATACAATACCCTGGGTCAAAAAACCACCATAGATGTCAAGACTGTAATGGCAAGCGATAATATTTTAAAGGTTTCCCGGAAAGAATATGAATTTATCCCTGAACAGCAGTCTTTTTCTAATAGAACTACCTTAACCTTTGATTACAATCCTAATAATGATGGTATTTATGTGATAAGTGAAGAATCCAGACCCATTCAAAATATAAGTTTTAATTACCCCAGAACGGAAAGCGAATCTATATATGCCGATTTGGACATATTAAATAGTAATGCCACCTTAAATAATTTAACTGAAGTCTTTGAAACCATGGAAAAAGACAACAGAGTAACTGAGCTATGGAAATGGTTTACTATTTTTGCTTTGCTTTTTATGCTGGCCGAAGTTCTTATTCAAAAAATATTTAAATGAACATACTTCTAAAATCTGCCACAATTGTTGATAAATCCAACAGTAAACTTCATTTAAAAAAACGTGATATCCTTATTCTTAATGGGGTTATTGAAGAAATATCTACCTCGATTAAACCTGCAGGGAATATAAAAACACTAAACTTCAAAAATTTGCATGTCTCTGCTGGTTGGTTCGATAGCAGTGTAAGTTTTGGGGAACCAGGATATGAAGAACGTGAAACCATTAATAACGGCCTCATGGTGGCTGCACGAAGCGGTTATACAGATATTGTTCTTAACACTAATACCAATCCACTACCCGATAGCAGTGGCGCAATTGTTTTTTTGAAAAATGCTGCCAAAGAACAACCGACAAAATTACACCCTTTGGGGACACTTACGGTTCTTAGTGAAGGCATTGATCTTGCTGAGCTTTATGACATGCAGAATTCAGGAGCTGTTGGATTCTATGATTTTAAGAGATCTATTTCGAATTCCAATCTATTAAAGATAGCCTTGCAATACTCCCAGGATTTTAATGGATTAGTTTACTCTTTTCCAATGGATAAACAAATCATGAGCAAGGGTATTGTTAATGAAGGTATTTCATCTACAAGGGTTGGTTTAAAGGGAATTCCGGCGCTGGCGGAAGAACTTCAAATTGCCAGAGACCTTTTTATTCTGGAATATACGGGTGGATATCTCCATATCCCAACGATATCTACAGCCAGGTCCGTGAGGCTTATTGGCGAAGCTAAACGGAAGGGTCTTAATGTAAGTTGTAGTGTTGCTGTACATAACTTGCTATTTTCTGACGAGGTTTTGGACAGCTTCGATAGTAATTACAAAGTTTTACCCCCACTTCGCACCAGTAAAGATATCAATGCTTTGATAAAAGGTCTTAAAGAAGGTATTATTGATTTTGTGACTTCAGATCATACGCCAATTGATATTGAAGAAAAACGAATAGAATTTGATAATGCAGCTTATGGCACAATAGGCCTTGAAAATGCGTTTGGTGTCTTAAATAAGCTATTCGACACTGAAATGGCCGTCACCCTTTTATCTAAAGGAAGAGAACGCTATGGATTAAGTCCGGTGGCTATAAAAAAAGGTTCTTTGGCCAATCTTACTCTTTTTGATCCTGAATCCGAATACATTTTTACAAAAGAAAATTGTAATTCTACTTCAAAAAACAGTATGTTTTTTGGTAAAAAAATGAAAGGCAAGGTTTACGGAATAATAGCAAACAATCAAATAATCGTCTGAACCAATTATAGTTTATATAGCAATAAAAAAATAAAGATTTGGGACAAGATTCGGTAGCAAAAGGAAAAACAACGGCGATAATAGCTTATTTCACCATTATTGGATCTTTAATAGCAATTACTATGAATATGGAACCTAAAAATGAATTTGCGAGATTCCATACAAGGCAAGCATTCGGTTTGCATCTGGTTTTTATGGGATGTGCGCTTTTCTTAAGTCAATGGTTCAATTTTTTTGTTTGGGTAGGTTTGTATGTATTTTACTTTGCTCTCTGGATATATGGTCTTGTTGGAGCTTTGAACAATAAAAAACAACCGGTTCCAATCTTGGGAACTTCATTTCAGCAATGGTTTAGCTTTATTCAGTAATATGAAAACAGTTCCCTTATCCTTATATCATATAATTCGCCCTTCAATAACAGAACATGGCCGCCCACCTGTTATATTTCTCTTTCACGGCTATGGCAGCAATGAAGAAGATTTATTTTCATTCGCCTCAGAATTACCTCCGGAATGTTTTATTATTTCTGCAAGGGGCCCACACCCTTTGCCCCCCTTTGGTAATGCCTGGTATGCTATTAACTTTGATGCATCCTATGGAAAATGGAGTGATGAGAAACAGGCTATCTCATCCAGAAACAAAATTGTAGATTTTATTGAGGAAGCCTGTGAAGCCTATTTGCTGGATAAAGACAATGTAACCTTGTTGGGGTTTAGCCAGGGCACGGTATTGAGTTATGCGGTTGCGCTTTCATATCCGGATAAGGTTAAAAATGTGGTGGCCCTAAGCGGCTATATAGATGAGAATATTCTCGAGAAGAATTATACCCAAAAAGACCATAAAAACCTAAATATTTATGTATCCCACGGTCAGGTAGACCAGGTAATCCCGCCTGAATGGGCTCAAAAAGCACCTATTCTCTTAAAAAAGCTTGGTATTAACTTTAAATATGAGGAATTTCCAGTAGGCCATGGGGTATCGGCCGAAAATTTTTACTCCTTTAGAAAATGGCTTGAAGAAAATATTTAATTGCTCCTGGTATATAAAAGATGATCCATCATTGTAAAATCAACACTCATATTATCTTTTAACTCGTATTTCAAAAGAAGTTCTCCCCAGAATTTACCATCGGAAAAATCGGCTATTATCCATTGATGATTCAGTATTTTAATCTTATTGATCTTAAAATCACTTTCCATACCCTCATAGGGCACCAACGGATTATCTCCTTTTTGTTCATTGGTTTCCAATAACTTATCTGAAATATAACCCGAAGGGTTGTCCAGGCCAAGATGATCATAATATGACAGGGCATCGTCATTATTTTGCAATGAAAAATATTGCATATCAAAAACCTGAAGTTGTAATTTTTGAACAGAATCCTGAAGTACACTAACTTCAGACTCCAGATTCTGAATTTTTAAATCCTTACTCTCTAACATGGTATTGCTGCTTACAAATAGGTAAAGCGATAACAAAGAAGCAAAAATGAACAGGTAAATAAATATTCTACTTTTCATAAATTTAAAGAATCAAGTATCAAACTAACTAAAATTATTGTTTTGTAGCTCAAACCGAGACAACAAGATTATCATAGGCCAGGTGTACATTATCAGGCAATTTTTCTTCCACTTCATCATGAAAACCCAAATAATGGCTAATATGAGAAAGATATGCTATGTCAGGTTTAATTATATCAACTAATTTAAGAGCTTCTTCAAGGTTTAAGTGAGAGTGATGTGGTTCTATACGTAATGCATTTACAGATAGTACCTTAACTCCCTTTATCTTATGTATTTCTTTACTAGATATGGTCTTAACATCGGTAAGGTACGCAAAGTCACCTATTCTAAATCCATATACCCTTAACCGGTTATGAAAAGCCTCAATTGGTATTGCTTCTTGGTCCCCTATTATGAAAGGTTCATTATTCTGTATCAGGTTAACCTTTACTGCCGGAGCCCCGGGATACCTGTTCTCGTCGGCAAAAATATAGTCAAATCTCCTTTTTAAAGAGACGATTACATCTTCATGCGCATAAACAGGAATGTCACCCTGTCTAAAGAAAAAAGGGCGGATATCATCTATCCCTGCTGTATGATCTGAATGTTCATGAGTAAAGAGAATACCATCTAATTTGGAAACTTTATGAGTTAACATCTGTTGCCGGAAATCAGGACCACAATCAATTACAAAATTATAGTCTTTCCATGAAACAAGCACAGAAACTCGAAGTCTTTTGTCCTTGGGGTTTTTACTTAAACAGACCGGATGATTGCTGCCAATAACCGGTATTCCTTGCGATGTGCCAGTGCCTAAAAAAGTTATTTTCAACCTGTCATCTATTTATTTCAAATTTATAACATATTTATTTAATAGATACCCCAATCTTGTTAACTTTGCCGTAAGCAAACTATACATATGGCTTCAGTCTTCAAAAAGGATCCTGCTTTTGAAAATATTCCCTCAATAAAAGCTAAGACTCTTAGAATAAATCTAAATCCCGATATCTATGGGACTTTTGCGGAAATAGGGGCCGGACAAGAGACCGCCAGGTGGTTTTTTAGATCAGGTGGTGCCTCTGGGACCATAGCAAAAGCTATGAGTGCCTATGACAAGTCTTTCAGCGATGCCGTTTATGGTGTGGAAACTGAAGGCAGGTATGTTACCCAAAGTAGACTAAAAAAGATGCTCTCTCATGAAATGCATCTTATGGAAGAGCGTATTAGCAGGGATAAAAATCCGGATAAACTGTTTTTTACTTACGCAAATACGGTAGCAACTATAGACTTTTCAAAGCGATATAAAGGCCATGGCTGGGTAGGCCTCCGTTTTCAATTAGATCCAACCCAAAAGGAATTTGACGAGATCATATTACATGTCAGGTTTAAGCAAAATGAAGCCCGTTTGCAACAGGAGACCTTGGGAATAGTTGGAGTGAACCTTATCTATGGTGCCTTTTATAAGTATAATAAACCAAGAAAACTATTAAAATACCTATATGATCATATTGACCGGGATACCCTGGAGATTGATATGGTAAATTTCTCAGGCCCAAACTTTAAAAACGTTGACAATAGACTTATGAGTCTTCAGCTTATCAGATATGATATGACTGATGCTGTCATGTTTGGCCCTGACGGTAACAATCTTCTTCCGGCTGCTATTCTTTATAAAAAGAATATTCTTGCGCTTAGAGGGAGTTTTAGGCCGGTAACTAAGGTGAACATGGATATGTTTGAAAAGTCTTATGAAATTTTTATTCGTGATCCGGCCGTTGATGAAGACAATTCTATAGTAATATTTGAAATCACATTGTCTAATCTAAAAGCGTCCGGTGAAATAGATGAAAGTGACTTTATGGACAGGGCCAAATTATTGTGTTCATTAGGACATTCCGTGATGATTTCGAAATTTCAGGAATATTTTAAATTGGTGGAATACTTCAATAATTATACGAAAGCAAAAATTGGTCTTACTATGGGTGTTAATAACCTGGTAGACATATTTGATGAAAAATATTACAGGCATCTGAGCGGAGGTATTTTGGAAGCTTTTGGCAAGTTATTCTTTAAAGAACTCATCGTATATCTTTATCCGATGAAGAATCCTGAGACCGGTCAGATCATGACTAGCAATAATGTTAAGGTTCATCCGAGAATGAAGGAGTTGTACAAATTTTTTAAGTACAATGGGAAAGTTATGGATATTATAGACTACGATCCTGAAATTATGGACATATTCTCCAGAGATGTCTTGAAAAAAATTCAAAGTGGAGAAGGTGGTTGGGAGGAAATGCTACCAGAAGGTATTGCGGAAAAAATAAAGAAAGAACACCTTTTTATGCGAACTACCGATAAACTAGAGGAAAAAGCTTAATGCTTAACTCCATAAAAAAGGCCCTAAAGATTAGGGCCTTTTTTTATGCTGATCATTTCGGATTAAAGAATCTGCGCAGCGTGATCTTTGGTTTTAACTTTGTCAATAACCTTTATAACGAAGCCGTTTCCGTCAATAATAAAAGTCATTCTGTGAATACCATCGTATTCTCTACCCATAAATTTTTTAGGTCCCCAGACTCCAAATGTCTTAATTACGGTATGGTCTTCATCCGCCAAAAGCGGAAATGGAAATTCATATTTATTTCTAAAACCCGCTTGTTTTTTTTGAGAATCTTCACTTACCCCTAGAAGTTCATAACCTTTTGATTGGAGTTCTTCATAATTGTCACGAAGATTACAAGCTTCTGCCGTACATCCGGGTGTATTAGCCCTTGGATAAAAAAATACTACTAACTTCTTACCGGAATAATCGCTTAATTTTACCAAATTGCCATCCTGATCAACAGAAGAAAAATCAGGCACTTTATCACCTTCTTTAAGTGTGTTCATAGTCTATTTTGAATTAAATTTGTGTTTATTTTTTTCATTGTAAAATTAAACAAAAATGACGAAATCGGAAAAAGTATCCTTTACCATAAAAAAATTGCAGGAATTATATCCCGTGATACCTGTTCCTCTTCAGCATAAAGATCCATATACATTGTTAATCGCTGTATTATTATCGGCCCAAAGTACAGATGTACGTGTAAACCAGATAACCCCTATATTATTTGCAAGAGCAGATAATCCCTTCGACATGATTAAATTGTCTGTTGAGGAAATAAAAGAAATTATTAGGCCCGTAGGACTTTCACCGATGAAATCGAAAGGAATACATGGTCTATCCAAAATATTGATCGAAAAATATGAGGGTAATGTCCCTTCAGAAATTAGCTTATTGGAAGAATTACCGGCTGTGGGTCATAAAACCGCAAGTGTAGTAGTCTCTCAGGCCTTTGGTATACCGGCTTTTCCGGTTGATACGCATATTCACCGTCTAATGTATCGTTGGGGTTTTTCCAATGGTAAAAATGTGGTTCAAACCGAGAAAGATGCAAAAAGGTTGTTTCCTAAAGAATTATGGAACGATTTGCATCTTCAGATTATTTGGTATGGCCGTGAATATTCTCCGGCAAGAGGCTGGGATATAGACAAAGATTTAATAACCAAAACGATTGGGAGAAAAAAAGTATTAGAAGATTATTATAAAATTAAAAAGGCCCGCTAATTGCGGGCCATCTTGTCTTAATTCAAAATTGTTTCAAATTTGAATGTCTTGTACTTCGTGATTCTGAAGGACCTGGAATAATTCAGTAAGAACTGAATCGTCTCAGGGCTGGTTTTTGCCAGTTTACAAGCGTTTTGCTCTTCAGAGTAAATTTTTTCCATATTATTATAGTATAGTTATGTTCTAATAACGCAACTAAAATGGAAATATTGCTCGGATGTTATTCCTTGCTCTTAATTTGTTAAAACTATATTGTGTCTTTCAATTATCTTTCTGAGATTTATAAGTGCATATCGCATTCTACCCAGGGCTGTATTTATGCTTACTCCGGTATTTTCAGAAATCTCCTTAAAGCTCATGTCCTTGTATATTCTCATAAGCAGAACTTCTTTTTGGTCATCGGGTAATTCTTCAATCAAAGAACCAAGATCACTATCTATCTGATCTTTAATAATCTGCTTTTCTACATTAAGTTTGTCGTCACCTATAACGGAGAAAATATTAAAATCATCAGTTCCTTCAAACTTAGGCATACGCTTGTTCTTCCTAAAGTGATCAATAATTAAGTTATGCGCAATTCTCATGACCCATGGCAAAAATTTTCCCTCTTCACTATAAGATCCTTTTTTTAGGGTTTTAATTACTTTTATAAAGGTGTCCTGAAAAATATCCTCAGTTATATCCCTATCCATTACCTTGGAATAAATAAAACTACTTATACGTTGGTTGTGTCTGTTTATAAGAACTTCAAGTGCTTTTTCGTCGCCGCTGATATAGTCTCTTACTAATTCTGAGTCGTTAATTTCAAATTCCATAATTCGTAGTATTTTTTTTTGGTTAATATAAAGGAGCTTCTTTTTGATGGACCTTTGGTTACTAGTTTAAATATTTAGTAGTTATGATTTCATAATTACAATTTAAAAGTATTGAAATAGCCATGTCTGAGAAAAACTATGTTGTCAAACCCGTGATTTTTGATGTCAAAGAGCGATTTGGCAAGTAAAGACACAATAAATCCATAATAAATTAGTTGCCAATTGATTTTCCGGAAGCCTGGAAATATTCCCGGATTAATTCCAATTAATTAAATAATCGGCTTCAATAACAAACAGAAACTAAAAATCCCCTTGATGTATTATCAAAGGGATTAATGAATATCCTAATAAAATGGTTATATGGTTAATTCAAGTTA
The DNA here is from genome assembly GCF_049669105.1 of Eudoraea sp. Classification (NCBI taxonomy): domain Bacteria; kingdom Pseudomonadati; phylum Bacteroidota; class Flavobacteriia; order Flavobacteriales; family Flavobacteriaceae; genus Eudoraea; species Eudoraea sp. Next base: position 83,340 of record NZ_JBATKE010000041.1, on the reverse strand, counting down.
TTCTCAAATGTAAGTTCTTTATGTTTTACAATATTTAATGCCTTAGAATACTGAAGCAACAACTGTACACTCTCTGGCTTAACTTTTACAAGCCTGCATTTGTTTTGATGTCTAGGGTAAATCTTTTCCATAAATAATATTGTTATGACCAAATAACGCAACTATTATGAAACCATTTGTATTAGTCGTTATAGAACCTATTAATTCGTTAAAACAATATTGTTCTTTTCTATGATTTTTCTTAAGTTAATTAACGCATATCGCATTCGTCCTAAAGCAGTATTAATGCTTACTCCTGTATTTTCAGATATTTCTTTAAAACTCATATCCTTATATATACGCATTACCAGGACTTCTTTTTGATCATCGGGAAGTTCTTCTATCAATAATCCAAGATCACTGTCTATCTGGTCTTTAATTAACTGTCTCTCAGCATCTAGTTTATCATCCCCCAAAACGGAAAAAATGTTAAAATCATCACTACCTTGAAATTTAGGCATTCGTTTATTTCTTCTAAAATGGTCAATGATCAGATTATGAGCTATTCGCATAACCCAAGGTAAGAACTTACCCTCTTCATTGTAGGCGCCTCTTTTTAAGGTCTTTATTACCTTTATAAAGGTATCCTGAAAGATATCTTCAGTAATAGCCCTGTCCTGGACCTTGGAATAAATAAAACTCGTTAGACGTTGATTGTGCTTGTTTATTAGAATTTCCAGGGATTTTTCATCCCCGCTAATGTAATTCTGAACTAAAATTGAATCCGCGACTTGTAGTTGCATACTAATTACTTTTTTGGTTAAACTTAGGGGCCTTTCTTTTGGGAAAGGACTTTAGTTATTCAGGTTAATGCTCAAAAAAGTAATTTTCGCGTATAGGCGGTTTTTTTTAGTTATTAAGCTTCAAATATAGAGAAAAAATATTTTTTCAAGTAAACAATGTTGTGATATTGCATAATTTAGATGTAAAAGACTACCTATTGGTGTTTGAATTCAACATATCGTATCTTTGCGGACCTAACGGAAGAAATGTCTGCAATAACCGAAGTAAATCCAAAGGAAAACATCATAATCAAAGGGGCTAAACTGCATAATCTTAAAAATATTGATGTAGTTATACCCCGAAATAAATTAGTTGTAATTACCGGGCTTTCGGGTTCAGGTAAATCCAGTCTGGCTTTTGATACCCTCTATGCTGAGGGACAGCGTCGTTACGTAGAAAGCCTTTCCTCATATGCCAGGCAATTCCTTGGTAAATTAGATAAGCCTAAAGTGGATTACATTAAAGGTATTGCTCCGGCAATAGCCATTGAACAAAAGGTAAATTCCACTAATCCACGATCCACAGTGGGTACAACAACAGAAATATATGACTATTTGAAACTTCTCTATGCCAGAATTGGTAAGACCTATTCACCAATTTCCGGTAATGAAGTTAAAAAGCATAACGTATCAGATGTAATTAATCATGTAAAATCTTTTGAAGAAGGCACCAAGCTTTTATTGTTGGCTCCAATTGTTATTTCCAAGGACAGAGATCCGGTAAAATCTTTGCAATTGCTTTCAAAACAAGGTTATGCAAGGATAAAACATAATGGTAAAGTCATCAGGATTGATGAATCTTTACAGGATATTGGTAATAATTTTGAACTGGTTGTAGATCGAATTATTAAGAAGGATGATGAGGATTTTCTTAATCGATTGGCCAATGCAGTGGATACTGCTTTTTTTGAAGGTAAAGGATACTGTTTTATAGAAGAAATCGATAATGGCACGGTGACCCAGTTTAGCAATAAGTTTGAACTGGACGGAATGGTTTTTATGGAACCTAACGCACATCTCTTCAGTTTCAATAATCCTTACGGGGCTTGTCCGCAGTGTGAAGGTTATGGTGATGTTATTGGCATAGATGAAGATCTTGTAATACCTAATTCCGGGTTGTCTGTATTTGAAAATGCTATATTTCCGTGGCGTGGCGAGAGCATGAGTTGGTATAAGGATCAATTAGTAAATTCTGCTTATAAGTTTGATTTTCCCATCCATAAACCATGGTATCAACTTAATGAGGAGCAAAAACTATTGGTCTGGCAAGGCAATGAGCATTTTATAGGAATAGATAAATTTTTCCGGCAATTAGAAGAAAAGAGTTATAAGATCCAGAATAGGGTAATGCTCTCCAGATATAGAGGTAAAACAAGATGCAACTCCTGTAAAGGGAAGCGCCTTAGAATGGAAACCAATTATATTAAGATTGATAAAAAATCTATTTCAGATCTTGTGGAATTATCAATTGAAAACTTAATCACATTTTTTGATACACTTTCATTAAGTGAACACGACCTTCAAATCGCAAAAAGATTATTAGTAGAAATCAAAACCAGGCTAAGTTATTTGGATAAGGTTGGATTGAGCTATTTAACAATCAACAGAAAATCAAATACGCTTTCAGGAGGGGAAAGTCAGCGAATAAATCTGGCGACATCTCTTGGCAGTAGTTTGGTTGGATCCATGTATATCCTGGATGAACCTAGTATTGGCCTGCATCCGAAAGATACAGAGAATCTTATAATGGTTTTAAAATCTCTGAGAGATTTAGGTAATACTGTCATTGTTGTTGAGCATGATGAAGATATAATGCTTGCGGCAGATGAAGTTATTGACATTGGTCCGGAAGCAGGCACCCATGGAGGCGAAGTAGTTGCGCACGGTCCAATGGAGGCAATCCTGAAATCGTCCTCACTTACGGCAGCATACCTGAATGGAACCATGGAAATTGAAATTCCAAAAAAACGCCGAACCTCTAATTACTATATTGAAATTAAGGGAGCCAGGGAAAACAATTTAAAGAATATTGATGTTACTTTCCCCCTTAATATGCTCACGGTAATAACAGGTGTTTCAGGAAGTGGGAAAAGCACATTGGTAAAAAAATTACTTTACCCAATTTTGCTTAAAGAAGTAGGTGGATATGGAGAAAAAGCGGGCCAATATACTGAAATGTCTGGTAAGTATCAGTCTGTAAAAAACGTGGAATTTGTAGATCAAAACCCAATTGGAAGATCTTCTCGCTCTAATCCGGTCACTTATATTAAAGCTTATGATGATATCAGGGCCTTGTTTGCCTCACAAAAATTGAGTAAACTCAGAGGTTATCAAGCCAAACACTTCTCCTTCAATGTAGATGGTGGCAGGTGTGATAAGTGCAAGGGAGAAGGTGAGATTACTGTAGAAATGCAGTTTATGGCTGATGTTCATTTAGAATGCGATACTTGTGGCGGAAAGCGTTTTAAAAAAGAAGTGCTAGAGGTTAAATTCGAAAATGCCAATATTGATGATCTATTGAATATGACCATAGATGATGCCATTGTATTCTTTGAAACTCATGCACAAACTAAAATAGTTGGTAAATTACGACCACTGCAAGAAGTAGGTCTCGGTTATGTTACCTTAGGCCAGTCTTCTTCTACTCTCTCGGGTGGAGAAGCGCAAAGAATTAAGCTGGCATCATTTCTTGTAAAAGGGACAACTAAAGAAAAGGCTTTGTTCATTTTTGACGAACCTACCACCGGGCTTCACTTTCATGACATTAAAAAGCTTTTAAAATCTTTTGACGCTTTAATCGCCAGGGGCCATTCTATTATTGTGATAGAACATAATATTGAATTTATCAAATGTGCAGATCACGTTATAGATCTTGGACCCGAAGGAGGTGCAAAAGGTGGTGAGCTTATTGCGTCAGGCACCCCGGAAGAAATTGTATTGAAAACCAAATCTCATACAGGGCGGTACCTCCGTAAAAAATTACGCTAGTGCCAATTAATAATAGCTTCATTCCCTCTAAAACATTTAAGGTATAGTTGAATTCTTTGGCTATAATAATTTTTAATTACTTGATTTACAATATTTTATAACGATATTAATATTTCTGGCACGTTGTTTGGTATTAGTTGGGTGAATGTAAATAGTTGCATTCGGAAATTTAAAACCTTATATCATGAGAAATTTAATATTCATTTTTACGGCTCTTCTTTTAGGTACTGCGGGTACCATGTCAGCCACAGTGGAAGATAAGGTTGCAATACGCAATGCTTATAAATACAACAATTCTTTCATCTTTGTTGAAAATGGCATTACGTTTTCCGTTTATCCGGATGGAGAATTCGATTTCTATATAGACAACCGTGTTAATGTAGGAGCAAATGTGAATTTCGGAAGTACCAACATTACATTCAATTCAGGTTATGATTATAATCCATATGTTCAATATGATGATTATGGTGCAGTTATTCAAGTTCAAAATGTACCCGTCTTTTACGACTACTATGGTCGTGTTAACCAAATTGGTGGTGTTGATGTATGGTACCGTAATGGAAGAGTGAGAAGAGTTGGTGGAATGTATGTGTATTATAATAACAGAGGGTATTATAGTCATTACACAGGATATGTCAACGTATATAACCAATATTATACATACAGGCCCTATTATAATTATTTTGTAAGACCTGCAGCTGGTTACTGCCTGGTATACAATAGCCCATACAGAAGATATTACAACCCTGTGCGCTATACTTATTACAGACCCTATCAGTATAATCATAGGAGAGCCTATGCCAATGTGGGACATTATTATGACCATGGTAAAAATTACAATAGGCGCAGCAAGGTATACAGGAATGATAATCGTGTAGTTGCTAGAGATAATAGTTCGCGAAGAGGCAGATACGACACTAGTAGTTCAGCAAGAAATACGACAGCAGTAGCACAAAGAGGTAATAATACCAGTGCCAAAAGATCAATAAACAGTACGACTGTAAACAGATCTAATAGAACAGCTGCAAATAGCACAAAGAGGACTATTGTCAATACTGGTAGAAATGCTGAAAGTAATGCTGTTAGAAATGGAACTAAAGGATCTTTGCAGTATACATCAGGTAGAACTATAACAAAAAAGGACGTTGCGGTAACCCCAAGAAGTAAAACAGTTCAGCGCAGCAGCAGTAGTAACTATAAAAGACCGGAAAGAGCTGCATCAAAAAGCCAGACTGTTAGTACTAAAAATGCAACAAAACGCACAGTTGCTTCTAATCCTTCGGGCAGAAGTACTGGAAGTAAAACAATTAGGAAGACAAGCACTGCTCATAAAACAGCAAGCAGAAGTCCTTCCAGGAGTTCCGGAAAAAGTAATAGTGCACGAAGCAGAAGTACAAAAATATAGTAAATATAGTTTTAGGTTGGTTAGTTGTTTAACCCCGCAGTGGATACGTCCCTGCGGGGTTTTTTGTTGGAAATACACCCGGATCTGTTTAAATACTTAAAATGTAAACTTCCTTTAATAAATGAAAGCTTATTTTCTTTTCCTGCTTAAAAATCCCGAAAGAACCCCGAAAACATCTTCTGATATTTTAAAGCGGTACAAAAGACCAACATATACAGCTATAATCAGTATACTTTTCACAACAATGTTGACTAAAGGATGGAAAGGAAGTACCACGAAAAAGAAAATAGATACCATCAAAACCAAAAGGCCCAGAATTTTAACTGTTTCATTGGTAAAGGGCATTATATTAAATTTTCGTTTAACATATATCAGTTTAATTACATTGTACAAACAGATGGCCATAAATGTTGCAAAAGCCGCCCCGTTCAATCCGTATACGGGAATAAGGAGCCAATTGAAAAGTATGGTAAAGACTGCCAAAAGAACACCCATAAACAACAAAGCCCTGTAATAATCTGAATTAAAGAGTATAGCATTATTGTTACCAATCAAAGCGTCAAAAAGTTTGGTGAATCCAATTATTAAAACAATAATATATCCTCCGCGATATGCCATTGGAAGCATAGAATAAAGGTCATTAAGATTGAGCAGGATCAGAATAAAAATAAGACCGGATACAATGAACAGGGTTAAAGAACTTTTTTGATACAATCTTTTCAGCTCAGCTATATCGTTTCTATTCAGTATTTCAGCGGTCATCGGGTAGGTAATCTGGTGCATGGCTCTTGCCGGTACGGCAATCACAGTGGCAATAAAAATAGCCACGGTATAATATGCCACATTTTGAATAGCAATAAACTGATTTATCATAAAACGGTCTATCTCCAAAAGGATTACTGCCGTAGATCCGCCCAGAATGATCAGAATACTGTAATTTATGATGGAATTCGTGTTCTTTGGCCAATTAAACTGCAGTTTTGGTCTTCTTAGACTGTAAGCATATAGTTTCATTAACAGTGTTCTTAAGAGATAAAGACCCACTAATGCTTTTAAAAAAAAAGCTACACTTATGAACTCCATATATAAAAGGATTAAGAGTAAGCTGACCCCTACTCTAACGAACACCTCTTTCATGAAATTCCCAAAAACCGATTTCATTTGGACTTTAGACCAGGCATAAAATATTTCAAAATAAGCCATAGCAATTCCTATCAGGAAAATATACCAGACATAATCTTTTACAATAACATTCTTCCTAGCCAGGAAATTACCTATTACTTCATTTGCAAAGTAACTTACTCCTAAAAGAGGAATGATTATAAGCAACGGAAGGAACACCATTAGGGTGAGAAAACCATCAACCGATTTTGAATCACTAAAATTACTGTAATATTTTACGAGAGTATTGGGCACGCCAAACGCCATAAATGGCATTAGAATAGCCGATGTGGAAAGAATTACTCCTACCAGGCCATAATACTCATCTGTGAGAAAACGGGTGTAAAGGAAAAGTGTATTGATAGCTCCTATCGCAAATCCAAGATAAGTGATAGTAGTATTCTTTAACGATTGTTTAAAAATTATTCCCATTACAACAGTTCAGCCAGCTTTGCGGTAAGCGTTCTTCTGTTATATTCTTTAATATTTACTGAAGATACCATTAAATTGCCTTGCTGATAAAGATGAAACCATTTTAAAATTACAGCTTTAAGGTCTGATAAAGAATTGTAATTACAAACAAACCCCGAATTTGTGTTTTTTACAATTTCCCCGCCTTCCCAATCTTCAGGCCCTATGGCCAAGATTGGCCTTTTTGCTGCAAGATATTCAAAAAGTTTTCCCGGAATAATCCCTCGTGTATAAGGTGAATCAATCTCGGCTAAAAGTAATAACTGGGATCTCCTCTGATAATTAACTGCTTCCTCATGGGTCACATAGTTCTTAAGCCTTGTATAGAACTTTAGCCCATTATCATTTATACAATTTAAAACATCCTGGCCAACCACCCCAATTAGATTTAATTGAAAGGCATTCTTAAAATCCTTATTTTCACTAATGATCTCGGACAGTACTTTCCAAAGGTTTTCAGGATTTCTTCCAGTAAGCAGCGAACCAATGTGCGAAAGCGTAAATTTTTTATCCATGCCACTAAAGGGCAGGTCGCTTTCCGGGATATCATAACCATTGGTAATTACGTAGACCGGCTTCGTAGTAATTGATTCAAATTCAACTTTAGTAGTATTACTGGTAACCAAAAGTTTATCGCAACCATTTGCAACTTTCTTTTCCAATTCGCGATGTTTCTTTTCTGAAGCTTTTGTAAGCCTTAGTTTACTGTGGTAGCCTATAGAGGTCCATGGATCCCTAAAGTCCGCGAGCCATTTAACATCCAGAATCTTTTTTAATTCCAAACCAATTAAATGAAGACTATGAGGGGGACCAGTTGTAATAATAGTATCTATTTGTTCTTTTTTAATTATATCCGTTAAAAACCGTACAGAAGGCCTAACCCAGTACTTTCGAGCATCCGGAATGAACATATTGCCTCTTATCCAAAGTAAAATTTTTTCTAAAAAGGAAGGATTATCATCACTTATAACCCCGGAACTTATTTGTTTGGTTTTGGTTTTACTTAAAAATCCTGCATAGGTATAAGGTTCGAAGATTTCATTTTTATAAACAGTAACATTTTTAGGAATTTCCTTAATAAGACTGCTGTCGGTAATAGGATACTTCGGATTTTTAGGAATATAAATGACAGGGTGTATGTCAAATTCAGGCAAATACTTTACAAATTTTAACCATCGCTGAACCCCGGGACCCCCGGCAGGAGGCCAATAATAACTAATGATAAGGACCTTATGCATTATCCCTCCTTCTTTTTTCGCAAACGAAATATTGAAAACAGGCCTCCCCCTAAAAACATCAGAATCATTAAAATGGAACTTGCTAAGGTGATTTTTCCGCCAGTTTCAATCACTTCAGGTTCAAACTTGAACTCCACTGTATGATTACCTTTTGGAATATTCAATGCTCTTAAAACGTAATTGACCTTAAAATGATCTACCAATTTACCATCAATATAAGCCTTCCAATCCCCCGGATAGTAAATTTCTGAAAATACCGCAAGTCCGCTATTTGAATTGTTCGCGATATAAGTTAAATGATTAGGCTTATATTCCTTTAAGTTAATATACGCCAAAGAATCTTTTGAAAAATTAAATTGGTCTATTTGAGCAAAATCAGCAGTGTTTACAACAGCTTCATTGAGAACATCCAAACTATCCAGTGCCTTAATTTCTTCATCGGCACTTTGTACCTCAATAAGTCTGCTAATAAACCAGGCATTACCATTGACTTCAGGGTTTGTAATTGCATAACTCCTACCTTCTTCATCTTGCTGAACAATATACTTTACGTTGAGCATATTTAGGACCCGCAAATTATTTCTATAAATATGGAAATCAAATAAATCCTGCATCCCTGCGGGTTTTGCAGCATGATAGCCTCCAATGGACTGATGAAAATAGGACGTCCTGGCGCCGTTAAGTCCTTCTGAAGGGTCATAAACCCTGAATACTCCGGTGTCTTCGGCAATTTGCTTGTCCATTGGCAATTGCTGAAATGGTTGATTCATTCTTTTTTGCCTGTCAAAATCTTTCTTATTCACATATCTAAGATCAACACCTACAAGGTCAAAAACCACTAACACGGAAAGCGTCAAAATCACCACATTTTTCTTAAGTCGCCCTTTAAGGTAAAGCCATATCGCGAGACCGGCTAACAGCACATATATTAAAGATCGTATGGTGTCATTAACATAAACAGCCTCCCTGTCCCGCTTTATCATTGTCATAACCTCATTACCAAAATATTTCTGATAGGTGCTATCATTTAGACCTGTAAAATCAAAAACACTTTTAATTAAAAATAAGGTGATACCAAGTCCAATAACAATAAAGAAACTGGTTTTTAAAGCCGTAAGTTTTTTACTCTTTGCTATCGAGGGCTTAAATACTTGAACTAATGCCATAACCGCCAGAATAGGCACACAGAGTTCTAATATTACCTGAATGGAAGAAACCGCCCTGAATTTGTTATAAAGTGGAAAATAGTCAATCATAAAATCGGTAAGTAGACCAAAGTTCTTTCCCCAGGATAAAAGGAGTGAAAGTAACGTTCCCCCTAATAACCACCATTTTAAACGTCCTTTTACCAAAAACAGCCCCAGGACAAAAAGAAAAATTATAATTGCCCCGATATATGCCGGAGCTGCCACCCCCGGTTGATTTCCCCAATACAATGGAAGAGCACTACTGAATTCCAGGGCCTTTGTTCTGGGCAACCCTTGCTCTGTAAGATATTCATAAGCCTTTGAATTGGCGCCGAGGTCTTCATTATTGCTGCCTCCAAAAAGTCTCGGGACAAATAAGTTCAAGGATTCAACTATTCCATAGCTGTATTGGGTTATGTATTCCTTATCCAGACCCTCTAAAGCTTCTCTGGAGGACCCGTCGGGGTTTATCGTAAGTGCGGACTTCCCACGTGTACTCCAATCCGCGTATTCCTTTGTAGCCATAATAGAAGTAGCATTAGCGGCAACACCCAAAACTACAGCCCCAATAAGCAGTCCAACAGAAATGAAAAAGTGTTTTAGTTTCTTTTTTTTAACCGTATCAACTAAATATGCAGTTCCGAGTACAAGTACAAGCAACATAAAATAATAGGTCATCTGGAAATGATTTGCTCCTATTTCCAATGCCATAGCGACTGAGGTAAGAATAAAACCCCAGAGGTACTTTTTCCTAAAAGTAAGGACAATACCACCTAATAGCATAGGTAAATAACCTATAGCATGTGCCTTCGCATTGTGCCCTACCCCCAAAATAATAATAAGGTAAGTAGAAAAACCAAAAGCAAGCGCACCAAAGATTGCTAATCGATAATCCACTTTTAAGCAGCATAATAAAATATAAAATCCGACAAAATACAGGAATAAATAATCTGCAGGGCGGGGCAGAAATCGAATAGTCCTATCAAGTTTTCTAACATAATCATGAGGATAATAAGCTCCTAATTGATATGTTGGCATACCCCCGAAAGCACTATTGGTCCAATAGGGTTCCTCCTGAGTATTTTTTCTGAAATCATTTTGCTCCTTAGCCATTCCGGTATATTGGATAATATCGGATTGGATGATAGTTTTGCCCTGAAGTACGGGATAGAAGTATGCCAATGAGGCAACAATAAAAAAAACAAGCGCAAAAAAATGGATAAATAAAGCCTTCGTACCTCTATTCATTGGTTGCTTTAGTGGTAATGGTTATTCAATTTCTTCAAAATCTATAAACTCGCCTAATTGTTCGGAATTCTTATTCTTTTGAACTGTTTTTTTCTCGATAATAATCTCGCCTTCATTAGTATTATCCTCTTGATTTTGATATCCTTGAAATTGATCAAATTTATCTTTAAAGTGCTTCTCTGTCCTTCGTGCAGCATAGCCAACTATTCTCGGACCAAACCATTTAGCAAATAATTTGAGCATATAGTATACCAGAAGAATTATTAAAATCGTTCTTAAAAAACCCATAATGTCTGTATTCTATATATCAAAAATACAATTCCAACGTTGTATTAACATTACAAAATTCATAAAATAATAATAAAATATACCTGATGTTTCGAGTTATTGAACTAAAAAATCCTAAAAATGTCCTTTTTTTATTAGCATTATTGATCCCTTTATTAGGTATCTGCCAATATACAGATGTAATTAATTCTAACCGACCGGGTTTATCTGTAAGCGCCTATGCAGTGGGAAAAGGAGTCCCTCAGATAGAAATAGGATTTTCTTATGAAAAGCGGGATCACGCAGATCTGAATTATGATTCTAATATTTACGGTATGGATTTTTCTGTTCGCTATGGCCTATTATTGGAGAAGCTAGAGCTAAATTGGGAAGGCACCTATATAAATCAGAATATTACATACATTACTCTTGGTTTTAATGAATCAAGAACCAATTTTTCACGAAACCGACTTGGTGTAAAGTATTTGGTTTTTGATCCATTTAAAAATCCGGAAAGCAACAAACCAAACTTGTATAGTTGGAAGGCTAATAATAAATTTCAATTTAAAAATTTAGTTCCTGCAATCTCTGTATATGCAGGGGCCAATTTTGTTATTGGAGACAATCCGTTTTATCCTACAGATCCCACAGTTTCTCCCAGGGTGATGTTGGCAACACAGAGCAGGCTTACGCCCAGATTTGTTTTGATCTCCAATATTTCCTATGATAGAATTGCCACGGATGATACGGAATTGGGCTATACACTTTCTCTTTCTCACGCACTTAGGAATCCCAAATGGAGCGTTTTTTTGGAAAACCAGGGCGTTAGCAGTGATCGTTATGCGGACGTATTGTTGAGAGGTGGTGGAGCGTATTTGGTAAATGAAAATTTTCAGGTTGATGCCAATCTAGGAGGCAGTTTCAAGAATTCTCCTAGCCGCCTTTTTGTTTCGGTTGGAGCATCATACAGACTGGACCTTCATAAGGATGTACTCATTCCAATTGAAGATCAGAAGGCTGGTCAAAATGGCGGGGCGATTAAAAAGAACTCTATGCAGAAAAACAAAAAGACAAAAACAACTAAAGGGCGAAATAAAGGCAAAGGTGCTGAGGATATTGATCTGGGGCCATCCAAAAAGGATTTAAAAAAACAGAAGAAAAAAGACAAAAAAAAGAATACTTCTGACAACGGAGTAATTGATTTCTAAGAGATGTTCTTTACTGGGCTTTTTGTGTAGTGAATTAGTGAAAATTGTCTTAAAATTTGATTCCTTCACCAAATATCTCTTATCTTGACCTTACAAATAAATGGTATGGTAAGGCTCGAAGAAGCTACTACAAAATCGGATTTAAAAAAATTTATAAAATTCCCTTTCACCCTTTATAAAAAATCTCCTTATTGGGTTCCTCCACTTATTTCAGATGAACTTGAAACATTTGACCAAGAAAAAAATCCCAACTTTATTAATGCGGAAGCCAGGTTTTTTCTTGCCTACAAAAAAAATAAATTAGTAGGTAGAATAGCCACTATTATCAATTGGATAGAGGTAAATGAACAACAAAACTCCAAAATGCGCTTCGGCTGGTTTGATTTTATTGATGACCTGGAGGTTTCAAAAGCATTGCTCTACAAGGTTGCGGAAATTGGAAAAAATAATAAGCTCGATTACATGGAAGGTCCTGTAGGGTTTTCTAATCTCGATAAAGTAGGGGTATTAGTTGAAGGTTTTAACGATGTTGGAACAATGATTACCTGGTATAATTATCCTTATTATAAAGATCATTATGAACACCATGGCTTTATAAAGGAAAAGGAATATATGGAAAACAGATTTCCTGCCAGTAATACCAAACCAGAACACTTTAATAAAGTACAGGCCCTGATAAAAAAGAGGTATGGTTTAAAAGAGATGAATTTTACAAAATCTGCCGATATTATGCCCTGGGCAGATCAGATGTTTGATCTGTTTAATGAAACATATTCAAAGCTATCTTCATTTGTTCCTTTAACTGACAAGCAAAAAACTTATTTTAAGAATAAACATATTGGTTTAATCAATCCTGAGTATATAAAGTTTGTAATTGACAGTAATAACAAACTGGTAGCATTTGCTATAGTAATGCCATCATATGGATCTGCCTTGCAAAAAGCTAACGGCAAGCTATTTCCATTTGGTTTTCTGTATCTTTTGAATGCAAAAAGAAATAGCAAAGATGTTATTTTTTATCTTATTGGAGTTCATCCGGAGTATCAGAATAAGGGAGTTACCGCAATAATTATGAATGAATATCACAAAGTTTTTCAGGCGAAAAAAATAAGGAATTGTTACAGAACTCCCGAATTGGAGGAAAATGTTGCCATTCGTCAAATGTGGAAACACTTTGACCCCGAAATCTATAAGCGCAGGCGTACCTACAGAAAACAGCTATAGAGACTTTCCGTTTTAATAATTAAAATAACTTTAAATTGAAATCGCCCCTTTACTTATTCACCCATAGCCGCAGCCACTGCAGCAGATAATCTCTTATAGGTGCCATTCTCCAATCGATCTCTTATAGCCGAAAATGCATCCAATGTTACAGCAACATCTTCCAAAGTATGAGTAGTTGTTGGTATCATTCTCAATAAGATCATTCCTTTAGGAATAACCGGATACACTACTATTGAACAGAATATGCCATAATTCTCTCTTAAATCCCTTACCAAAGCCATAGCCTCAGGTATACTGCCATTAAGATAAACAGGTGTAACACAGCTCGTGGTTGTCCCAATATCAAAGCCTCTTTCTTTGAGTCCATTTTGCAGGGCATTTACATTTTCCCATAATTTCTCTCTTAACTCAGGTTTTGTGCGCAGCATATCAAGGCGTTTCAATGCACCTTTAACGTAGATCATTGGAAGTGATTTTGCAAACATCTGAGAGCGCAGATTATACTTCAAATAATCAATAATTTCCTTATCAGCAGCCAAAAAAGCTCCAATTCCTGCCATAGATTTTGCAAATGTTGCAAAATATACATCTATATCGTCCTGAACACCTTGCTCCTCACCTGCTCCGGCTCCGGTCTTACCCAGTGTTCCAAAACCGTGGGCATCATCTACTAATAACCTGAAATTAAATTCCTTTTTTAGTTCAACGATTTCTTTAAGTTTACCTTGTTCCCCACGCATTCCAAAAACACCTTCTGAAATAACCAGGATTCCACCACCGGTTTGTTCTGCCATTTTGGTAGCACGTTCCAGGTTCTTTTTTAAGCTTTCTATATCGTTATGTACAAAAGTAAATCGTTTTCCCATATGCAAACGAACCCCATCTATTATGCATGCGTGGGAATCCACGTCGTAAACAATAATATCATCTTTAGATACAAGTGCATCAATTGCAGATAAAATTCCCTGATAACCGAAATTCAGCAGATAAGAAGATTCTTTATGGACAAAATCAGCCAACTCCGTCTCTAATTGTTCATGAAAATCTGTATGTCCACTCATCATACGAGCACCCATAGGATATGCTGCTCCATATTCAGCTGCAGTTTCCCCGTCTACCTTCTTAATTTCAGGTAAATTAGCCATGCCCAGGTAATCATTAATACTCCAGGTAATCACTTCTTTTCCCTGAAATTTCATTCGGTTGGAAATAGGGCCTTCCAACTTTGGAAAAACAAAATATCCTTCTGCCTGGGATGCCCATTTACCCAATGGTCCTTTATTCTCAATGATTCTAGCAAATAAATCTTTCATCTGGCCTCGTTTGGTTAGTCCACAAAATTATGGAATTTTGATCACGATTCATAAATTATTTTATTTGGTAATAAAAAAGGCAACAGTTACCTACTGTTGCCTTAAAAATCTTAATCTATATTGTTTATTTTACATATTGAACCTGCTGTGCTTCTTCAACATTCTTACTGTCAAAAAAGCCTTGGTCACTCATCCACTGATCATTATAAATCTTGCTCATATATCTGGAGCCATGATCGGGAAATATTACAACCACATTACTGTTTTTAGTAAATTCTCCCTGGGCATTTAGTTGTTTTACCGCTTGCATAACGGCTCCACTGGTATACCCGACAAAAATACCCTCCGTACAGGAAATTTCCCTTGCGGTATGCGCACTTTCCTCATCTGTAACTTTGATAAATTCATCAATAACCTTAAAATCAGTGGCATCGGGAATTAAGTTCTTACCAAGACCTTCTATTCGATAGGGATATATTTCATCATTATCGAATTCCCCGGTTTCGTGAAACTTTTTCAAAACAGATCCATAGGCGTCAACTCCTATGATCCTAATATTCGGGTTTTGCTCTTTTAAAAATCGGGCAGTACCCGAAATTGTGCCCCCTGTACCACTACAGGCTATCAAATGAGTTATATTGCCATTTGTTTGTTCCCATATTTCAGGACCGGTAGATTTATAATGTGCTAATATATTCAGTGCATTGAAATATTGATTGATATAGACTGATCCCTTAATTTCTTCATGAAGACGTTTTGCAACCTGATAATAGGATCTGGGATCATCCGCACTTACGTGTGCGGGACACACATATACTTTTGCGCCCATAGAACGCAGCATGTCAATTTTATCCTTCGAAGACTTTGAGCTTACGGCCAATACACATTCGTAGCCTTTTATAATACTTACCATGGCAATACTAAAGCCAGTATTCCCGGATGTAGTCTCTATAATTGTATTGCCAGGCTCAAGAATGCCACTTTTTTCAGCTTGATCAATAATATATGCAGCTATTCTATCCTTAGAGGAATGGCCCGGATTGTAGGCCTCAATTTTTGCATAAAAATTCCCCTTAAGAGGCTCGGTAATCTTATTAAGCCTAACAAGCGGTGTGTTTCCAATTAAATCAAGGATCGAGTTATGAGCATTTATCTTATTTTTCATAAAGAAAGGTTAGGTCGATAAATCTTTTTTAATAGATTATAATCTGGCGACAAAATTACTATTTTTTTTTTATTTACCCGTTTTGCCTTCTAAATCAATTAGAAAACTATATTCTTTAGCCGTTTCTTTCAATGCCTCAAATCTTCCCGAGGCACCACCATGCCCAGCATCCATGTTGGTATAAAGAAAGAGTTTATTCGTATCTGTTTTTTTAGCTCTAAGTTTTGCGACCCACTTCGCCGGTTCCCAATATTGCACCTGAGAATCATGTAAACCCGTGGTTACAAACATGTTAGGATAATCTTGTGCGACAACATTATCATATGGGGAGTAAGATTTCATATAGTCATAGTACTCTTTCTTATTTGGATCACCCCATTCGTCAAATTCTCCAGTAGTTAATGGTATAGAACCATCCAGCATCGTTGTAATAACATCTACAAAGGGAACTGCTGCTATAACCCCGTTATATAAATCAGGGGCCAAATTAACTATTACACCCATCAGTAAGCCACCTGCAGAACCACCATAAGCATATAGATGCTCTTTACTCGTGTAATTACTTTCAATTAAAAACTTAGAGCAATCGATAAAATCTGTGAAGGTATTTTTCTTGTTTAGGAGTTTTCCATCTTCATACCAGGGTCTGCCCAGATATTCTCCACCCCGCACATGCGCAATAGCAAAAATAAAACCCCTATCTAAAAGGCTTAACCTAACAGTAGAAAAATAAGGATCCGAGGTACTGCCATATGAGCCATATCCATATTGTAAAAGTGGACTATTACCGTCTAATTTAGTGTCTTTGTGATAAATCAAAGAGATAGGTACTTTTGCACCATCGCGTGCTTTTGCCCATATTCGTTCGGAACGGTAATTTTCTTTATTAAATTTACCTCCTAAAACTTCCTGTTCTTTTTTTATTTCCTTCACCTTAGTACCCATATTGAAATCAATAATGGCATACGGTGAAGTCATGGAATTAAATACGTAACGAAAATTATCCGTATCAAAATCAGGGTTTGCATAAGGGTATGCTACATAAGTTTCACTATCAAACGGGATGTAATAACTGTCAGATTCATCCCATTTTGTAATCTTTAATTTATTAAGGCCATTATCGCGTTCTGTGAGAACATAGTAATCCTTGAATATTTCAATATCCTCAAGTAGAATATTGGGCCTGTGTGTAATAAATTCTACCCAGTTTTCAGAGGATGTATTATTCTCATCAACCTTCATTAATTTAAAATTGGTAGCTTTATCTTTATTTGTGAGTATATAAAAATTGTTTTCAAAATGATAAATAGAATACTCCAAGCCCCTTTCTCTTTCTGAGAATAACTTAAAATCTCCATTGGGATTATCGGCGTTAAGTATTTGAAATTCTGTTGTTAACGTGCTATATGAACCAATAATTATATATTTTTTGGATTTTGATTTGTAAACAAATGTATTGAAGGTATCATCCTGCTCAAGAAATATTAATTCATCTTCCTCACTTGGATGGCCCAGAATATGTTTGTATATCTTATCAGATCTCAAAGTAACCGGATCTTTCTTTGTATAAAATAATGTTTTATTGTCATTCGCCCAGACTGCACTTCCTGTAGTATTATCTATCTTATCGGGATAAATTTCACCTGTTTCAAGGTTTTTTATCTGAATGTGGTATTGTCTTCTGCTTATTGTGTCCGTACCAAACGCCGCGAGTTTATTATCCGGACTTACAGTAACACCTCTGAGGTCAAAATATTCATGCCCTTCTGCAAGTTCATTACAATTGAAAATTATTTCTTCGGCCGATTCAAGGTTGCCCTTTTTTCTGGAATAGATAGGATATTCCTTCCCAATCTCATACCTTGTAATGTACCAATATCCATTTAATTTGTAAGGCAAGGAAGAATCATCTTCCTTAATACGGCCTTTCATTTCCTCAAACAATTCCTCCTGGAAAGATTTGGTATGTTCAGTAAGGGCGCTGTAGTAATTATTTTCTTCTTCCAAATAAGCCAGTACGTCTTTATTATCCCGCTGGTTTAGCCATAAATAGTCATCCACGCGTATATCGTCATGCTTTATTAATTTAATAGGTATTGTTTTAGCCGTGGGGGCATTTATAACTTCCATATTTTGATTTTGATTCTGGCATGACGCAGCCATGATAAGAATAATAAATAAAACGATTGTTCTTTTAAGAAAGTGTATCAATATAAATTATTTTTAAGGGCGCAATTTAGTAATTTTGACCTTAGTAACGTTAAATAGAAAGATATGTTTGGAGACTTAATGGGAATGATGGGGAAACTAAAAGAAACCCAGGAAAAGGTAAAAGCCACAAAAGAACGATTAAATTCAGTTATACTTGAAGAAAAATCGTCTGATAACCTTCTTACCGTAACCATCACGGCTAATAGAACTTTAAGGGCTATTAATATAGATGATCAATTGCTGCAAGACAAGGAGCAATTAGAGGATTATCTGGTCCTTACCCTGAATAAGGCCATAGAAAAAGCGACTGAGATAAATGAAGCTGAATTAGCCGCAGTAGCTAAAGAAGGAATGCCTGATATTCCCGGAATGGATTCTTTTTTAAATAATAAATAGTGGAATTAAGCTTATCCTGGTAAGTTAATTAAGTATGAAAGTTGGTCCATTTTTAATACTTTTAAAAAAAAACTCACTATATGATAAAGATAAATAAGGATGATAACAACACGTATAATTTCTCTTTAAACACCAGTAGTGGTAATGCCTTGTTTTATAGTGTAGGGTTTTCAAGTGAAGAAGAGATCAAGAATGTTGTTAGTGGTTTGAACATGATAGATAAACAACAATATATCTTTGAGCGTAAGACTGATCATGATGGAAACTTCCTTTTTAACCTCAAGGACAGAAAGGGACAGCTTATTGGTAATAGCCAACTTTATGGGTCTGAGGCAGGAATGGAGAATGGTATAAAAAATCTAAAAAAAAGTATCGCTACCCTGAACAAGTCTAAAGAATTATAGATTTTTTAAGATTTTTAGTAAAGTTTCGTGCATTTCATCAGTATAGTCCATATGTGTTACCACACGTAATTTGTTATTTCCCATGCCAATTATATGAATGCCCTTTTTGTGAAGTTTTTGAATAAAATCCTCTGCACTAAAATAGTCATCATTAATTTCAAAGATTATAATATTGGTCTCCAAAGGTTCCACTTTCTTTATAAAGGGCAAACTTTGTAGCAAAGTACCAATTTCTCTTGCTTTTTTATGATCATCTGCAAGACGGTCAATATGGTTATCCAGCGCATAAATGCCGGCTGCAGCCATAAAACCAGCCTGACGCATTCCACCACCCAGTATTTTTCTAATGCGCAATGCCTTGTCGATCATTTCTTTATCCCCAACCAAAACTGAACCCACCGGGCATCCTAATCCCTTACTAAGGCAAACGCTAATGGTATCAAACAATTCCCCATATTGCTTCGCAGTTTCCCCTTTTTCAACTAAGGCATTCCATATCCTGGCGCCATCCAAATGATATGCCAGACCGTGCTTTTGACAAACTTCTTTAATGCGTAACAGTTCAGAAAAATTCCAACAGGCTCCTCCTCCTTTATTGGTAGTGTTTTCTATACAAACCAGGGAAGTCAGCGGGCTATGATAAAAATCTGGTGGGTTTATGGCCTCCAGAACCTGATCTGAGGTCATCATCCCTCGGTGACCATCTATTAATTTACAGGAAACACCGCTATTAAAACTTACTCCCCCACCCTCATAATTATAGACATGGGCATATTTATCACAAATCAATTGATCCCCAGGGTTTGTGTGAAGTTTAATTGCAGTTTGATTTGTCATTGTACCACTGGGAAAATACAATGCAGCTTCCCTGTTAAACAAATTGGCTACCTTTTCTTCCAGCCTGTTAACTGTAGGGTCGGCCTTAAAAACATCATCACCAACATCTGCCGACATCATTGCATTTAACATACCGGGTGAGGGTTTGGTAACCGTATCACTAATTAAATTTATTTCCATAGCCCTTTTTAGTGTATCAATCTAATTCATACAATCCATACCAATTGGAGATCCGTCAGGTATTTTAGAAACTTCTATAACCTTAAATTTATCTGGTTCACTGTAAAAGTAATCAACCCTCCTTATCATTTCCATGGCATCGACATTATTCTTGCTAGATTGCAAGGCTGTTTTAATTGATTTAAGTTTCTGATTTGCTATGGCATTTACCTGGGGGTGCACACCTTTATGGGCTGCCAGGTTCATAATATGAAAAAGTACCCGGTAATTTATTGATTTCTGGACCTCGTTGAAATAAGGATCTTTCAGGGTTTTTTCAATCGTATTTTGAACTAGCTGACTAAGAACATATTCCAGTCCAATTTGCTGGGTATCTAAACTTTTTTGCTGTATTAATCTCGATGCTCTTTCAGGATGCAACAATAAGCCTAGGGTCATATCCGAAGCCGTTTCAGGGGCGGAGAGGGCATCAAAAGAAACTCCAGTCCTGCCTTTAAAAGATTCCCTGCTCCTTGGGTAACCGATGGCTCTTGGTGGAAATAATGGCAATTTTTCCTTCGGAATGGCTATCACATTTGCATTTAATGTTTCCAACAGCACCTTAAGTGCCTGAACCTGTGAGCTTTTATCAAGAGTTTCAACTGTTTTCTGACCATCACCTTTAACAGCATAGTTATAATCGAGCCCACCAATCAATTTAGCCACAGCTTCGGTCTGATATCTGTGAAAAAAATAAAGTGGTGCAAAAACATCTTCCAAAACTGAATTTGGTTCATTTTGGCGAATGTTGTCCATAGAAAAATTTGCAATGGCAATTTCCCTGATCTTTAAAACGTCTTGTAATTCGGCACTGGCGCTAGTTCCATTATCCCACAAATGCCCTAAAGCATGTGCCCCACCAAAAGGCCGGGCGTCCTGATCGGATATAAAGCGAAGTCCTTTATTGGAGGCCTCAGACAGTATCTTATTCAGGGCTTGCTTTTCGTTGGTTCCCTTTGCAAATTCTGAATAGGAGTAGGCAACAGTTGTTTTGTCCCATTCCCCAATTCCGGTGTCATAAGCCTGTGAAAAATCTATTTTCCCGTTTACAATTTTAAACTGAGGATGCGGATAATCCATTACCGATGCTCTTTGATTGGTACTTGCTGCAAAATTATGTGTAAATCCAAGGGTATGACCAATTTCATGAGCAGACAATTGTCTTATTCGTGCCAAAGCCAATTCAAGCATCACATTATAATTATCATCACGCTCTTCAAAAGGTTTATTTGTCAAGGCTTGCGCTATTAAAAAATCCTGCCTGATCCTTAAACTACCCAAACTTACATGCCCCTTAATAATCTCACCTGTTCTTGGGTCTGTAATACTACTGCCGTAACTCCAACCTCTTGTAGAACGGTGCACCCATTGAATAACATTATATCTCACATCCAAAGGATCAGCATCATCCGGCAATATTTTTAACTGAAACGCATCTTTATAGCCTATTGCTTTAAAAGCCTCGTTCCACCACCTGCCTCCCTCTAATAAGGCCGTTCTTACCGGTTCGGGGGTGCCGTTGTCCAAGTAATAAATAATAGGCTCTAAGGCCTCACTCACTTTGGCCTCCGGATTCTTTTTAGACAAACGGTGTCTGGTAATAAATAGCTTCAGAATAGGTTCCTGCACAGGTGTGGCATAATCATAATATGAAAACGGGTATGAACCGCTTCTGGGATCAAAAACCCTTTCTTTATAGTTTGCATCAGGCAGCTCAATAAATGAATGGTGTTGCGCTACTGTCACCAAATTTGGGTTGGGAGAAACTGATCTGATAAAATTACCCTTAGAATCTCCCTTAAAGGTAAGTGTGACATCAAACTCAACATTTTTTGGAAATGCCTTTGTTCTTTCGAGTGCCATGGCGCTTTTACTCTTATCAAGAGTGTAAGATCCCTGCTCTTTTTGCTTAAGGCGTTTTGCCACCCCATGAGCATCCTGAATTAAAAAATCGCTGATATCAATAATATATTTACCCGTAGCCTCTTCTACTATTTTAAAACCGAAAAGCACCGATTTGGCGAAAGCCTGCTCCACAGATTTTTTTTCCAGGTCATTGTCAGTAATTGCCCTGTATTTTAAGTTAGGTTGGACAAGAAGTAGTTTATCTCCTGCTTTTTTAAAATATACAACTTGCTCATTTCCAAGCTGTCCTCTGTCTAAACCTATATCGTTACTTCCAATTCCGCTACTTAGGGAATAAACATAAAGAAAAGGCTTTTCAAGTGCATCAATCTCCAGATAAATCTTATCACTACTTCCATCATAATAGAAATTATAAAACCCTTCAAACTTTTGAAAGGCTTTACTCTTTTCGGTGAATTGTGCGCAGGAAAATTGATAAATAAAAAGGGTTAAAATAAAGGATAAAATATTTTTCATAGTCACAAATAAAGAGCTAAATTTAGATAAATTCTGCTAATAACTTAATGAATATTCCCCTTTATTCTAAAAAATTAAATCCGCATAAAATCGCTTTAAATTTTAACTGATCACCAAAAAACAAGTCGGATTATTTGGAAATATCTATTTACATGTTCAGTTAAAACCATTATATTCCGTCAAAGTAATTTGTATGGCAAAAATCAATAATCAAATCTTTTCCTCCTACCAAAGAAACCCTGCATTATACGATGAAATTTATGATAATGATGGGAATGTAAAACAGGTATATAAAAAGCTTTTTGATCTTTACGGGGAACATTCCATTAAAGACTATGCCAGCCTCAATGTAAAGGCCAGATCTTCATTTTTTAATCAGGGTATTACGTTTCAGGTTTACAGTAAGAAGAAATCACAGGAAAAAATTTTCCCATTTGATTTATTTCCAAGGATAATCGATTCTGAAGAATGGGATTTTATAGAGCGCGGTGCAATTCAACGCAGCAAAGCGCTTAATCTTTTCCTATGGGATATTTATCATGAAAAAAAAATAATCAAGCAAGGGCTAATACCAATGGAACTAATAAGTTCCTCAGGAAATTACCTGCACCAAATGATGGGGATAGATCCTCCGGGTGGTATATACAATCATATCTCAGGCACAGATATCATAAAACACAATGATGGCAATTATTATGTGTTGGAAGATAATATCCGCTGCCCTTCAGGGGTGAGCTACGTTATTTGTAACCGGACTGCTCTTAAACGGGCCTTATTTGGGGTTTTTAACCATTACCAGACTCACACGGTTACCGACTATGCCGAAAACCTATTGGAACTGCTGGAAACGTCGAAACCCAATGGAGTTGATATTCCAAATAGTGTTGTTATTACTCCTGGAATGTATAATTCGGCATTTTATGAACATTCTTATCTGGCTAAAACAATGGGTGTTGAATTAGTGGAAGGCCGGGATCTTTTTGTGGAGAACGACTTTGTTTATATGAAAACTATAAGAGGGCCCGTAAAGGTTGATATTATTTACCGTCGCATTGATGATTTATTTATTGATCCGCTGGAATTCAGACCAGATTCAACATTAGGAGTTCCTGGTTTATTCGCAGCCTATAAAAAGGGTAATGTAACCATAGCCAATGCCCCTGGAACAGGAGTTGCTGATGATAAAGCCGTATATACTTACATGCCGGAAATAATCAAGTACTATTTAGATGAAGAACCCATCTTAAACAATGTACATACATACCATTGCAGCCGGCCAGACGAATTAAAATATGTATTGGACAACATCCATCAACTAGTCATAAAACCTGTGGACGAGGCAGGCGGGTATGGAATCTCAATAGGCAATAGATTGACTAAAGAAGAAATTGAAGATGTAAAAAATCAGATTAAGGCAAGTCCAAGGAAATATGTAGCGCAGCCTATTATGTCTCTTTCTGTGCACCCTACATATATTGCAAAAAAAGAATCTTTTGAACAGCGACACGTAGACCTTAGAGTATTCACTGTTCTGGGTCAGGATAAAGAGTTTGTCTTAAAAGGAGGACTGACCAGAGTGGCTTTAAAAAAAGGAAATCTAATAGTTAATTCATCACAAGGAGGCGGTTCTAAGGACACCTGGGTGCTAAAAAAATAAATAAATTATGCTTGCAAGAGTAGCAGACAACCTTTTTTGGATGGGCAGATACATTGAACGCTCTGAACATATTGCCAGATATTTAAGCGTTAATTATTTTTCCTCCCTTGACGCGCCTAATGAATTGTCTCAATCCAGACAATTCGTACTGCGATCTATGCTATTTATGGTGGGAGAACTACACGAGGACGAAAATATAGAAATAAACGAAGAAGAAGTGCTTTTTAATATTGGCTTAAATCCGGAATCCCCATTTTCAATTATAAATAACGTAAAGAATGCCCGTGAAAATGCAAATAGCGCCAGAGATCTTATCTCTACCGGATTGTATGAATCTATTAACAAGTTTTATCATTTTATAATAAACTATGATCCGGATGTCCTTGTAAAAAATGGTCTCCATGACTTTACAACAAATGTGACAGAAATGACCGCGATCCTGAGGGGTAAAATACGGGGCACTCTTTTACACAATGAGGCTTATGCGATAATAATGATGGGAGTAAATATTGAAAGAGCCACGCAGATAATAAGAATGATAAATGCCAAATATCGTGATGCTTTGGAGGCTCAAGGAAGCTATGGTGATAAGTTTAGCAACAGTTTTGAATGGACTACCTTATTAAAATGTGCGGAATCTTATGATATGATGAGGCGTTTGTATAAAAAGCCTCCCAACAGTATCTCAACTTTGGAATTCTTGATATTAAACCCAAACTGCCCAAGGTCTATTATGAATAGTCTAAACCAGGTTTATAAACATATAAGAGAATTGGATACCAGCAAACGTTACAATAAAAACGCCACAGCCTTTCTGGTTGGTAAAGTAAGGGCTGAATATGAGTATAAGCACATAGAAGAAATAGAAGGTGATATTCAGAGTTTTATTGAAGATATCCTTAACAGTTTGGGACAAATAAGCACAAAAATGGAAAAGGAGTATTTTAACTACTAAAATCCTTTCCTATCACCTACCTTAGTATTTCTATACCATAAATATGTCATTAGAATATTCAATTATCTATAAAGCTGAAAACCATTATGACACATGGTTATCAGATGCCCACTGGCAATTCCTAATCATACCTGAAGAAAATGATACACAAGGTCACATTAATATAGACTTTAAAAACTCAGTACATGCCATTAACGAACACTCCGTAAACGGTTACGGTTTTAAAACTATCCGCATACAACCACGTGCAAAGTTTAAAGATATTTCTTTTGAGGCCTCGTTTCGTTTGATAAAAAAAAAGGTGAACCCTTTTGATTTCACGAATGAACTTAGCACAGAAGAGGCTTATCAAAAAGTTCAGGAATTGGAATTCAAAGTGGACTTTGAACCATTTCTTAGAACAACCCATTTTACTAGCATACCGCCGGAACACAAAAATAAATTTACGTTTAATGAATTCAAATCTATTTTTGAAAACCTTCAGGAACTCAATCAATGGGTTTTTGATCATATCTATTACACAACAAATGTTACCGATGTTGATACTACCCTGGAAGAAATAATAAATAACAGACATGGTGTATGTCAGGATTTTGCCCATTTATTTTGTGCTTTTGCTAAACAAAATCATATTCCGGCAAGGTATGTTTCGGGTTATCTCCATCAGGGAAATGGGTATTTTGGAGATTCACAAATGCATGCCTGGGCGGAAGCTTATGTACCCGGTATAGGCTGGATAGGATTTGATCCAACAAATAATTTAATTGCAGGCGACAACCATATTAAAGTTTCTCATGGAAAAGATTACAATGATTGTTCTCCCTTAAGAGGAGTAGTTTATACCAGTGGTAAAAATATAACCAAGCATACTGTGCAGGTCTCAGCGCAGCAACAACAGTAATTGATATAAAAATCAATAAAGAACCAAATAAAGATTATTATTTTTGGTTGAAAATTCAAGCTTATGACAACATCAGATCAGCAGAAAGATCTTATAGAACGCCTTGGCGCGTTGAGGAGGTATCTTTGACATTGATGCCAAACTTATAGAAATAGAAAACGAAGAGGAAAAAACTCTGGCTCCCGACTTTTGGGATGACCCCCAAAATGCGCAGCTTCAAATGAAACTGGTACAATCCAAAAAAAAATGGGTTACTGATTTCAATGCCGCAGGAGATCTGATAAATGACCTTGAAGTCTTAATGGAATTTGCTAAGGAAGGTGAAATCTCTGGAGAGGAGGTAACTCATCAATACAATGCTGCACTTGAGGCCATAGAAAATCTTGAATTCAGAAACATGCTCTCTGAAGAGGGAGATAATATGACTGCAGTTTTGCAAATTACTGCAGGTGCAGGGGGTACTGAAAGTTGTGATTGGGCCGCCATGCTTATGAGAATGTACATGATGTGGAGTGAAAAAAATGGGTACAAGATCAAAGAACTCAATTACCAGGAAGGTGACGTGGCAGGTATTAAAACTGTTACCTTAGAAATTGATGGTGAATATGCATTTGGCTGGTTGAAAGGAGAAAATGGTGTTCACCGTCTGGTACGCATCTCTCCATTTGATAGTAATGCCAAACGACATACTTCTTTTGCATCTGTATATGTCTACCCTTTGGTTGATGATACTATTGAAATAGAAATAAATCCATCGGATATTGAAATTACCACTTCCAGATCGAGTGGAGCGGGCGGACAAAACGTGAACAAAGTAGAAACAAAAGTCCAGTTGGTACATAAACCTTCTGGCATTCAAATTTCATGTTCTGATTCCAGGTCACAACACGATAATAGAGCTACAGCACTTAAAATGTTAAAATCTCAGCTTTATGAAATTGAATTGCGAAAGAAGCAGGAAGCCCGAAGCGAAATAGAATCTTCTAAAATGAAGATAGAATGGGGTTCGCAGATCAGGAATTATGTACTTCACCCTTACAAACTGGTCAAGGACGTTAGAACAGGAAAAGAAACGGGTAATGTGGACGCTGTTCTGGATGGGCAAATTGATGAATTTTTAAAAGCCTACCTCATGGCGATGGGGCAAAGCGAAGTTTAGTATATCCTTTATAAATTTAGAACATAAGAAAGCAATAAATAGTCTGCAATGATAAAAATCTATCATAATCCAAGATGCCGTAAATCCCGGGAGGGTCTTGCAATAGTTGAATCTTCCGGAAAAGATTTTGAAATTATTAACTATCTCGAGGAAGTTCCCACAAAGGAGGAGTTGCGTAAGGTCTTAGCCTATTTGTCTTTAAGTCCTGATCAATTGGTACGCAAAAATGAGGCAATCTGGAAAGAAAAGTTTAAAGGAAGTATTCTGTCCGATGAACAGATTATTGATGCCATGATAAAATATCCCAAATTAATTGAACGTCCATTAGTAATAAAAGGAGATAAAGCTGTTATTGGCAGACCCTCCGAAACTATAATAGAATTGTTAGGGCTATAGGGAAAATTTTCAGAGGTCATTTCTATATTATGGTAAGTTTTTAATTTATATTGTAATTTTGCTTCAGGGTATCGCGGTTTTAACTATCATTTAACGGCTTAAGAGTAAGCCTTGATTTAATTTTGCAAAATATTGAAAAAAATGAAGTTTAACATTAAATATATCGGCTTTGTATTTTTATTGGTGCTATTTGTAATCCCAGAAGCGAATGCTCAATATGGTTATAATAATGGCTATAATAGGAATTCCGGGCGAAATAGTCCAATACCCCGCATGGAGGAACCTCAAAGTAAACCTGAAAATCTTACTGCCGAAGAAATAGTAGATAGAGAAATGCCAAAAATCATAGAGGCCTTAGAACTGAATGACTTTGAACAGGCCGTAGTTTCCTCTATCCTTACTAAGTATGTGCAACAGAGCATTGAACTTCAACTTTTAAAGTTACCAGCTGATAAAACCAGAGAAGCGGCTGAAAAAATTCGTGAAAATCAAAAAGAGGAGTTAAAAGCAGGTCTTCCCGAAGATAAATTCAACCAACTGGTCGAACTACAAAAGCAAGGGTATAAGAAAATAAAAAAGAAAAAGAAAAAGAAAGAAAAAGATAAAGATAAAGAAATCTGAGGGTTAAGGTCTTTAGATATCAGGAAGTAGGTTATAAGCACCTTGCAGTTCCTACTAAAACCGAAACCAACATGGTTTTGGTAATCACAGGATAGCCCCTGTCGACTGAAAAAAAAACAGCGCCTATTCACACATTATTATTTGAAAGAAAAACTCTTGCCAGCTATCATTTCAAGCATCTTCTACCCTATGATGCTATTTCAATAAGACTACATTATTAGGCCCATTCTCCAAAGGTCATGCGCCAACTACTAAATCATTCCTGTGAACGACATTTTGCGCCGATAAAAAACCTAAGCTTGCCGTTCACTGCAATCCTTATGTCGTTCAAAGAAGATTGTTTCGTGTTTTGTCTTATTAATCACAACTTTGACACAGGAAAATTAAATGCTATTCGGATAATTTATTAATATAAATTTTTGAGAATAATTAAAATTATGGGAAGAAAAATCAAACAAAACATATTTGCCTGCCGACTAGGAATACCTATGGCCTTATTATGTTTATTTATGCATTTATCATCACATTCTCAAACACCGACTCCAATTCAAATAACCGGAAAAGTTATTGATTCAGAAACCGGTGAACCTCTGGAATATGCCACTCTGGTTCTTCAGTCAATAAGAAATCCTGAGCGCGTTACCGGTGGATTAACTGATTCTATTGGCCAGTTTAATGTGGAAACTTTTCCCGGACAATACAATGTGCGAATAGAATATATTTCCTATAAGACATATGAGCTGAAAACACAAGACTTTAGGGCATCAACCAATCTGGGAACCATAGAATTGCAAATAGATGCGCAGCAATTGGAAGAAGTGGAAGTAATAGGAGAAAGGACTACAATAGAACTTCGTCTTGATAAGAAAATTTACAATGTTGGCCAGGATCTTACGGTAAGAGGAGGATCTGTAACAGATGTTTTAGACAATATACCTTCAGTTACTGTAGATGTAGAGGGAAATATTAGTTTAAGAGGCAATGAAAGTGTAAGAATTCTGATTAATGGGAAGCCTTCTGCCCTATCAGGAATTAATCCTGAAACCCTACAACAATTACCGGCAGAAACCATTGAAAAAGTAGAGGTAATAACAAACCCGTCAGCACGCTATGACGCTGAGGGTACCGGAGGGATCATCAATATAATATTAAAACAGGGGAAAAATTCGGGCTTAAACGGATCTGTCAATCTATTTGCAGGTTACCCTGATAATTATGGAGGTGCCCTTAGTTTGAATCTGAGGCGGGAAAAATTCAACTTTTTTATTAATACCACTTATAGATACAGAAACGCTCCTGGTAATGCTCTGTTTGAGCAGGAAAATTTTAATCCCGATGGGACTACCGCAAGTTTTCAAAACGAAATACGAGCTTACCAAAGAGAGCGGAACGGATTCAATAATAATTTTGGTTTTGAATTATTTATTAACCCAACAACGAGCATTACGAATTCCTTTGTTTACAGGACCTCAAACGGCGACAACTTAGTAGATGTTGATTTCTTTAATTTTGATGCCAACGGGGATCCAACTGTACAAAGAAATAGATTTACAAAGGAAAGAGAAGATGAAAACGATATACAGTATTCATTCAATTTTGCTAAGAAATTCAACGACAAAGGCCATGAAATTGCAATTGATTATCAATATTCAACCGGTTCAGAAGTAGAAAATGCAATTATTAATGAAATTGTACTTGGTGAGAATGAGAAAATTCCAACAGAGCAGACCATCAATGATGAAACTCAAATAAACCAATTAGTGCAAATGGAATATGTGCTTCCATTTAGCGAAGACAAGCAGTCACAATTTGAATTGGGTTATAGAGGGACTTTTAATACGTTTGATACAGATTTTCAATTCGGAATAGTGGAAGATGGTAGTTTAATTAGTGATCCCAATTTTAGCAACCGACTTATTTATACAGAATATGTAAACGCCGCATACGTTCAATTAGGTAGAAAATTTAAACATTTCAATATTCTTGGTGGCCTGCGAATGGAGGCTTCTGATATCGGAATTGAATTAGTTACTACAAATGAAATAAATAACAAAACATACGTAGATTGGTTTCCGTCTATATTTATAGGCTATGATTTTACAGATTTAGATAAGATTAATATTAGTTTTAGCAGGAGATTGAGAAGGCCCCGCTCGCGTTTTATTAATCCTTTTCCCTCCAGATCCAGCAATACAAATTTGTTTTTGGGAAATCCGGATCTCAACCCTACTTATACCAATGCCTTTGATTTAGAGTACCTGAAACGATGGGAAAAAGTTACCTTAACTACATCGGCATATTACAACTATTCAACTGGGGTTTTTCAATTTATAACACTGGAAACAGGAGATTTTGTGGAAATCGAAAATCCGGATGATCCTGATAACCCTGTTTTTGTTCCTATACAGGTTAGAACTCCCATAAACCTAGCAACAGACACACGCTACGGAATGGAATTTACTACCATCTACGTTCCTAAAAGAAATTGGCGTTTTACTTTAAATTTCAATGTGTTTAATCAACAATTACGGGGGGATTATACCTATACCAATTCTCAGGAAGAGGAAATAACTCAAGTTTTTGATGCGGATAACCTAGCATGGTTCACCAGGTTTAGTGCCAAAATTCCCCTTCCTGGAAAAGTTGATTTTCAGGCTAATCTGTTTTACAGAGGTCCAACGGAAAATGCGCAAAGCCTGAATAAAGGTATTTTAAGCACCAATTTAGCTTTTAGTAAGGACGTAATCAAAGACAAGGCTACACTTTCCCTAAATGTAAGTGACCTATTTAACAGCAGAAAAAGAAGAAGTGAAACACGTACGGATAATGTATTTACCTATAGTGAATTCCAATGGCGTGAAAGGCAAATTACATTGTCCTTTTTATATCGCTTCAATCAAAAAAAGAACCAAAGAAATGGAAACAGAAGAGGAAATGGTAATGGTGAGGATTTTGAATTTGAGGGATCTTAAAATCAAATATCTCTAAAATATAAAGAAGCCAAGCGGCTTCTTTTTTTTATTCGTTACGCTGGGCTCTTTTGGCTTCCCGTTTTTCTTTCCATAATTCCATAAGATTACCTCCCAGCCAATAGGGAACTACAAATAATAATAAAAACATCATTAACCAAAAACCTATGGTAATAACGGTTAAAAAGGCTAAAAACCCCAAATATTGATCAAATTCGAACATACTCTTATTCTTTGGAAGACAAAGATAGTTTGAAAATAGTAATTTCAACAAATCAAAGCCAAAAAAAAAATTAGATCACATGAAATTTCAATTTACCACTATCAAAATAAGCCTTCGTATCTTATCTTTGTAGACATTAAAACTACACTATTATGAGCTTCCGAATTGAAAAAGACACCATGGGTGAGGTAAAAGTCCCATCAGATAAATACTGGGGTGCACAAACTGAAAGATCACGAAATAATTTTAAAATTGGTTCTCCGGCTTCCATGCCACTAGATGTGATTATGGGATTTGCCTATTTGAAAAAAGCCGCAGCATACACCAACTGTGAACTAGGGGTATTGGCCGTTGAAAAAAGAGATCTAATTGCCCAGGTTTGTGATGAAATACTCGCCGGAGATCACAATAACCAATTTCCTCTTGTTATATGGCAAACCGGTTCGGGTACACAAAGCAATATGAATGTAAATGAAGTTATTGCTAATAGAGCACATGAATTGGCGGGTAAAGTCATTGGCGAAGGAGAAAAAACAATACAACCTAATGATGATGTTAACAAATCGCAGTCGTCAAATGATACTTTTCCGACAGGAATGCATATTGCAATTTATAAAAAGATTGTTGAGGTTACGATTCCCGGATTAAGACAATTGCGCAATACCCTCAATGAAAAAGCAACACAATTTAATAATGTGGTTAAAATTGGCCGGACGCACTTAATGGATGCAACCCCTTTAACGCTTGGACAGGAATTTTCCGGTTATGTTTCTCAAATAGATCATGGGATAAAGGCACTTGAGAACACTTTAGATCATTTAAGTGAATTAGCATTAGGAGGCACTGCAGTAGGTACTGGATTAAATACGCCTAAAGGCTACGACGTTTTAGTAGCTAAATATATTTCTGAATTTACCGGACTTAAATTTAAAACGGCTCCAAATAAGTTTGAAGCCCTTGCAGCACATGATGCGCTGGTTGAGAGCCATGGTGCATTAAAACAAATAGCTGTTTCCCTGAATAAAATTGCTAATGATATTCGAATGATGGCTTCAGGGCCAAGATCCGGAATCGGTGAGATCATAATTCCTGCCAATGAACCCGGAAGTTCAATAATGCCAGGTAAGGTCAACCCAACCCAATGCGAAGCACTTACCATGGTTTGCGCACAAGTTATGGGCAATGATGTTGCCGTAACCATAGGGGGTACACAAGGGCATTATGAGTTAAATGTTTTTAAACCCTTAATGGCCGCCAATGTTCTGCAATCTGCCCAGCTTTTAGGAGATGCTGCCATCAGCTTTGATATAAATTGTGCGGTAGGCATTGAACCTAATCGTGACGTCATAAAAGAATTATTGAACAATTCATTAATGCTTGTAACGGCTTTGAATACAAAAATTGGATATTATAAAGCTGCAGAAATAGCCAATACGGCACATAAAAATGGGACAACCCTAAAGGAAGAAGCTGTTAATCTAGGATATGTTACTGAAGAAGAATACGATGAATGGGTTAAGCCGGAGGAGATGGTTGGTGGTCTGAAATAGAATTGCACTCCTTTTTACATAACATATATAATATTATCATTCGAAGTCCCGGGGTAACTCGTTAGGATTTGCCTTCAACTCCAGATAAGCATATTGAATTCAGAATTATTATAATAAAAAAGGGCCAATCTAACGATTGACCCTTTTTTTATAAATGGATAGTGTTTATTACTTCAATGCGAACTTTGATGTTCCTAGTAATTTAAGTTTGTCATCATATACATTTACCATATAATTTCCTTTTTGGAAATCACCAGATGGCTTATTTATAAAATCACATACATCCAAATCATTGTTTTCGTAGTAGAAATCGGTTTCTTTGCTATAAGATACAGAGGCACCGTCTTCACTAGACTTAGTCATTCCTCCGCCTAAAACATTACCTTGAGGATCTAAAACCTCAACAAGAAATTGTCTGTCTCCTGCTTCGGCAATTACATTATCAGCAACAGTAAAACAAATTTTAAATTTATCGGTGCTTTTTGCTCTGGAAGTGGATACTAATTTACCATTGCTACGTTCTCTAACAGCATCAACTGTGAAAGAAGATAAATTTAAAGCAGAACCTCTTTCAACTGCATCTGCCAACTGAGTATTCTGTACTACCAATGAATCGTTGAATACTGTTTGTTTTTCCAATTCAACAAAAGTACTGTCTCTTTGCATTGCAATTAACGTATTGGACTTAGTCAAAGAATCTACCTGGCGTAGTAATTGCTCTCTTTCTTCTTTAAGAACACCAACCTGTCTTCTGTATCTTGAAAGGGAAGCGATATCAGACTTCATTGTTTTAACAGAGTCAATATACTTTGCAATTCTATCCCTGGCACTAACCAATTCTTCATTCGTCGCATTACTTTCCAATATTGCTTTATCGTATTCAGATTTTAAGCTATTCAAATCCTCCACAACAAGATCTTTTTCCTGAGTAAGAGCCATAGTGGTCTTTTTCTTATCCTGATAGAGACTAACAGTATAAATAATAGTAGCTAATAGAACTACGCCCAATAAGCCAGCTATTACTTTTAATCCATTGTTATTTTTTGTTTCAGTCATAATGTAAATATTAGTTAACCTTTTTGTTACTTTTTAAAAGTGTTTGTTTGTATAAGTCTATATACGGTTTAGATTTACTTTTAGATTTTTCTTACTAAAAAAATAATTAAAAACTTTTAACAAGAATCCCCCTAATATTAACTTTAGTAATTGCTAAATTAGAATCCCAATAATGTCTTTGAAAATTATCCCTTACAGACCGGGCCTTGCCAAATACTTCAGGGATCTGAATTTATCCTGGTTGGAGAATTACTTCTATGTAGAGCCTAAAGATGCTGAGTTACTGGAAAATTGTCAAAGCAGCATCATTGATAAGGGTGGCTATATTTTTTTTGCCGAAATGAAGTCTGAAATAGTAGGATGTTTTTCTTTGATAAAATTAAATGAACAAACTTTTGAATTGGGAAAAATGGCTGTTGACCCGGGTTATCAGGGTATGAAAATAGGTCAGGAATTGATGGAATATGCCATTTACTTTGCCAAAAGAAACAAATGGAGAACATT
This sequence comes from Eudoraea sp., assembly GCF_049669105.1. Taxonomy (NCBI): domain Bacteria; kingdom Pseudomonadati; phylum Bacteroidota; class Flavobacteriia; order Flavobacteriales; family Flavobacteriaceae; genus Eudoraea; species Eudoraea sp. Next base: position 49,204 of record NZ_JBATKE010000041.1, on the reverse strand, counting down.
ACTTTTATACTCCAATACCAAGCTGGAACCCGCCATTTATATTTATAAAAAATATGGGTTCGAAGTAATAGATTTAGAAAAAAACACTCCATATAAACGAAGTAATATTAAAATGCAGCTCATTTTATAATTGTCTTTTATTATTTATCTTTAGCTCCTTCTTTTATTACAATAAAAAATATTATGAAAAATTTAATTATTGCTTTACTTACTTGTTTTATGGTTTTAATGGGCTGTAAGCAAAAAAACAACCGCGAACCGGGAGTAGATTCTCAACCTGAGTATAGTGAACAATTACCGCCGCCTGCTAACTCTCAATCAGAAATTAAAATAATTCCAATTGAACACGCAACCACAGTACTTGAATGGGGAGATGTTACCATTTACATAGATCCGGTTGGTGGCCTAAAATCATTTGAAGGTCAAAAGCCGCCTGATTTGATTTTGATCACAGATATACATGGAGACCATTTTAGTTTGGAAACACTTGAAGAACTAAATACTGAAAAGGCCAAGATCATCGTCCCTCAGGCAGTTGCAGATAAAATCCCGTCTAACTTTACACCACAAATAGATGTATTGAATAATGGGGATTCTAAAGAGCGATTTGGTATTACCGTTGAAGCCATCCCAATGTATAATTTGAGGGAAGAAGCTAAGGCATTTCATGAAAATGGGCGTGGGAATGGCTATGTTCTAAATCTGGGAAATAAACGTTTTTATTTCTCCGGTGATACCGAAGATATCCCTGAAATGCGTGCATTAAAAAATATTGACAAGGCATTTGTTTGTATGAATCTGCCCTATACTATGACCGAAGAAAGCGCTGCAGATGCCGTACTTCAATTTCAACCCAAGGAAGTTTATCCTTATCATTACCGAGGCAGGCCAAATGTTAGTGACGTTGGCAGATTTAAAGAATTGGTGAATCAGGGAAATCCTGACATTAGTGTGATACAACTGGATTGGTATCCCAATGATGACTTTTAAGAAAGGACAATAAAAAAAGTAAGGTTTTACCGGATTAACTTCTTGTATTTTATTCTTTTAGGCATAATATCCCCACCTAAACGTTTCTTTTTGTTCTCTTCGTACTCTGTGAAAGAACCTTCAAAGAAATATACCTGCGAATCTCCTTCAAAGGCTAATATATGAGTACAAACTCGATCCAGAAACCAGCGATCGTGAGAAATTACAACGGCGCAACCGGCGAAATTTTCCAAACCTTCCTCTAACGCCCGTAATGTGTTTACATCCAGATCATTTGTAGGTTCATCCAATAACAAAACATTTCCTTCTTCCTTTAAAGTCATTGCGAGATGCAATCTGTTGCGTTCTCCTCCGGAGAGCATGTTCACTTTCTTGTTTTGTTCACTTCCGGAAAAATTAAACCGGCTTAAATATGCTCTGGAATTAACCTGCCTACCCCCCATCATTATCAATTCCTGACTGTCGCTAAAGTTTTCCCAGATAGACTTATCTTTCTGAATATTAGAATGACTTTGATCTACGTAGGCTATTTTAGCCGTCTCACCCACAATAAATTCTCCCTTGTCCGGAGCTATCTCGCCCATGATCATTTTAAAAATAGTTGTTTTACCGGCCCCATTAGGGCCTATTACTCCCACTATTCCCGCCTGTGGCAATTTAAAATTTAACCCTTCGTAAAGTAGTTTATCGCCAAAAGCTTTACTTACATTTTTAGCTTCAATAACATTGGTTCCTAAACGAGGTCCATTTGGAATATAGATCTCTAACTTTTCATCAAGTTGTTTTTGATCCTGACTTAATAGTTTGTCATAATTATTGAGACGGGCTTTCTGTTTAGCCTGCCTGCCCTTAGCACCCTGACGTACCCAATCTAATTCCCGTTCAAGTGTTTTCTGTCGTTTAGACGCCTGCTTACTCTCTTGTGCAAGACGTTTGGATTTTTGATCCAACCAGCTACTGTAATTTCCTTTCCATGGAATACCTTCTCCCCTATCTAACTCCAGTATCCAACCGGCAACATTATCCAGGAAATAACGGTCATGTGTTACCGCAATAACAGTTCCTTTGTATTGTGCCAGATGGTGTTCCAACCAATGTACAGATTCAGCATCCAAATGGTTCGTTGGCTCATCGAGCAATAATATTTCCGGTTCCTGCAAAAGCAACCTGCACAATGCCACCCGCCTACGTTCTCCACCGGAGAGCACGGCAATTTTCATATCTGCTTCAGGAGTCCTCAGCGCATCCATAGCAATCTCAAGTTTGGTGTCGAGTTCCCAGGCATTTGAGGCATCTATCTTATCTTGCAGAGTTGCCTGTTTGTCCATCAGCTTTTGCATTTTATCTGCATCTTCATATACTTCAGGCAAACCAAACATATCATTGATTTTGTTGTATTCATCAAGGATGGCCACAGTTTCTGAGACGCCTTCCTTAACGATTTCGAGTACTGTCTTATTTTCATCCAGTAAAGGTTCCTGTTCCAAATAGCCAACCTTATAACCAGGCGAAAACACTACATCTCCCTGATAGTTCTTATCTATACCAGCTATAATCCTCAATAACGTAGATTTACCCGAACCATTAAGTCCGAGTATTCCTATTTTTGCACCGTAAAAGAAGCTTAAATAAATATTTTTAAGAACAGGAGTATTGGCATTTTTGTAGGTTTTGGTAACCCCGGACATAGAAAAAATTACCTTTTTATCGTCAGACATAAACTTAATATGTTTTTTGAATAATAAATCAAGAAGTTATATAACCTGTTGATATTTTAAAGAATTATTATGGGATATAGAAGGGCTTAAACCCTCCCTTTTAATGCATTAAACACCCAGGCTATGGCAAAGAAACCAATGCCAACGGAGGCAAACCCCCATCCGGCCACATCGTCGTATCGAAATGCTCCGAGGGCAATAAGACCTAAGCCCACAAAAATCATAATAAAGGTAGCCCAGGCCAGGACCGTATTCTTGTTCATTCCCATGTTAGTTAGTTTAGTTGGACCTCAAATATCGGAAATTTTATAAGAATTTTTCAAAGTAAATGCTTAAACTTTTATTGTTCAAAAGGAAAGACTACCCCCGTTTGTTTCCTAATATCGTCCATAATTCTAATTAAATCATAGGTATGTTTCAAGGACCATAAGTCACTTTCTAACATACCGTTCCTTAAACATTGATGAACTTCTTCAATTTCATACTCATAACCTTTTCCTCTTGTAGGTAATTGAACTTTTTCTAACTTATCATTTTTTTCAACAGAATATTCCTGTGCTTCGTGCCATCGGGGGGTTAAAAAGACAGTACCCTCAGAGCCGGAAATCTCTGCCTTCATTTCTGAATTAGAGGTAAGTCCACTATACAATATGGCCTGTGCATTTGAATATTCCAAAATCATAGAGGTTTGGATATCTACCCCTGTTTTAAATATTTTAGAAGTAGCCATAATTTTTTCAGGAAATCCTAAAATAAGATATGCTAAAAAAATAGGATAAATACCAATATCCAATAGGGATCCCCCTGCCAATTCAGGATTTAGAAGCCTGCCGTTTATATCCTTGTCGAGCGCATAAAAAGCAAAATCTGCATGTAGGTATCCTACTTCACCAATAATTCCCTGGTCTACCAAATCTTTTACTTTTCTAATTGAGGGGTTAAACCTGCTCCATAAAGCTTCCATCAAAAAAACTTTATTTTTTCTGGCGGAGGCAATCATTCTTTCCACTTCACCCCTATTTATTCCCATAGGTTTTTCGCAAAGTACATTTCGCCCTTCATTCATGGCCATTATACTCAAATCGGCATGAGAAGTATGTGGTGTGGCAATGTAAACCACATCTACCTCGGTACACTTAAATAATTCCTGATAGCTCCCAAATGCATGTTTAGCATTGTTTAATTCACCAAATCGTTTGGCCTTTTGAATATCTCTCGAGGCAACCGCAGTGAGTTCCCCATCAGCGATCAATTTTAAATCATCTGCAAATTTTTGAGCTATATTTCCCAACCCCACTATTCCCCAACGAATTTTTTCTTTCATATCTTACTGTTGTATTTTGCTAAAGTTAATCAATATTACTCCTTATCTTTAACCCTATTAAAGAAATTGACTATAGAGAATGGATATCAACTTCAATAAGAACGAAGATCAAAATAAATTACTGGTTTCAGAGCTAAAAAAGAGACTTGTAAATGTAAAATTAGGCGGTGGTAAAATCCGTATCGAAAAGCAGCATGAATTAGGTAAAATGACTGCAAGAGAACGTATAGACTACTTATTGGATGACAAAAGTAATTCTATAGAAATCGGTGCATTTGCGGGAGATAATATGTACAAGGAACATGGCGGGTGCCCATCTGGAGGAGTTGTGGTAAAAATAGGCTATGTTAAAAGTAAACAATGTATTGTTGTTGCAAATGATGCTACAGTAAAAGCGGGTGCCTGGTTCCCGATTACGGCCAAAAAGAACCTTAGAGCTCAAGAAATTGCTATAGAAAACCGACTCCCAATTATTTATTTGGTAGACAGCGCAGGGGTTTATCTCCCTATGCAGGATGAAATTTTTCCCGACAAAGAGCATTTTGGCCGCATTTTTAGAAACAATGCGATAATGAGCAGTATGGGTATCGTACAAATAGCCGCTATTATGGGGAGTTGTGTAGCAGGTGGTGCTTATTTACCTATTATGAGTGATGAAGCCCTGATTGTTAATAAAACTGGGAGTATATTTTTAGCTGGCAGCTATTTGGTTAAAGCCGCCATAGGGGAGAATATTGATAATGAAACCCTGGGTGGAGCCACGACACATTGTGAAATTAGTGGGGTAACCGATTATAAGGCAAAAGATGATAAAGATGCCCTTGATACGATCAAAAACCTGATTGATAAGATAGGGGTTCCCAATACCGCAGGATTCAATAGAATTAAGTCTATAAAACCTGCAGAAAATCCGGAGGATATTTATGGCATTTTACCCGGATCAAGGACAGAGCAATACGATATGCTCGAAATAATTAAGCGACTTGTAGACCACTCAGAGTTTCAGCAATATAAGGAAGGGTTTGGGAAAACAATCCTGACAGGGTATGCCCGCATTGATGGCTGGGCAGTAGGCATTGTCGCTAATCAACGAAAGGTAGTGAAGACCAATAAAGGCGAAATGCGATTTGGAGGCGTTATTTATTCAGATTCTGCAGATAAGGCCACAAGATTTATTGCAAATTGCAATCAGAAAAAAATACCTCTGGTTTTCCTTCAGGATGTCACAGGGTTTATGGTGGGTAGCAAAAGTGAACACGGCGGTATAATAAAGGATGGCGCCAAAATGGTAAATGCAGTAAGCAATTCTGTTGTACCTAAATTTACCGTGATTATTGGCAATAGTTATGGAGCCGGAAATTATGCCATGTGCGGTAAAGCCTATGACCCAAGACTAATCTTCGCCTGGCCAAGTGCGGAACTTGCTGTAATGAGCGGAAATTCGGCGGCAAAAGTATTACTCCAGATAGAAAAGGCCTCTTTAAAAAAGAAGGGAGAAAAAATAACTCCTGAAAAAGAAGCAGAACTCTTTGATGAAATTAAGAAAAGATATGATAGACAAATATCCCCATATTACGCGGCAGCACATTTATGGACAGACGCTATTATAGATCCGTTAGAAACACGTAAATGGATTTCCATGGGTATAGAAGCAGCAAACCATGCCCCTATTGAAAAAGCATTTAATATGGGTGTCTTACAGGTTTAATTACCTAAATGTTTGATTTCCCTGGGTATCAGCATTAACTCTGTTTGTCGTCCATTTACATACCTAAAACCCTCTTCCCCATAGAAGCCTGCTTCTTCTAACATAATTCTAATATCTCTATTCCATTCCGGAATATTAATCGTTGTATTCAATTCAATAGCATAAACTGTGTTCGCATTTAGGGGGTAATTCTCACCGTCGTCTTTCATAACACCCCCCTGGGAATCCCACATTCCAATAGTTGTTCCAGCAGAATGACCATAGGACCCTAATGGATGTGTATAAATGGCGGGTTTAAGTCCGGCCTCTTTGGCTTGATCCAAGGCGATCTTTAATATTTGATTCCCTGTTCGTCCTTTTATCATATTCTTTGTGAGATAGTCCTGCACAGTGTTCCCAGCTTTCAAACCTTCCCTTAAAAAATCAGGTGCTTCCTTTTCTCCGGGTTTTAAAACATAGGCCAATTCCTGACAATCTGTATTTAATCTTAAATAAGTAATCCCAAAATCACAGTGTAGCAGATCTCCAGGTAAAATGACCATTTGGTCTGGTCTTCCCGAAAAAGAGTATAGATGCCCAACCAGTTCCTCATTTGTTCGTTGTACATCTACTGTTGGATGGAACCAGGTCTTCAAACCAAGGTCTGTAACTTTTTGCCTCATCCACCACTCCACTTCCGTTGTTGTTGTTATTCCGGGGGTTATCACTTTTTCGGAAAATGCTTCTTCTATAATATCGTGCGTGATGGAGACCAACTGATTGTAAATTACCATTTCCCGTTCAGTTCTTGTCTCAATCCATCTAACACCAAGTTGTTCAGCAGAAACTACTCTTGAAGCGTATTTCTTTGGTAAGTACTGTAAGAATTCCTCATAATCTGTCTTATCCAGACCATCCGCTATATTATGATCCTTTGAAAAATTCAGGCCTATTTTTTTTGGATTACGTTCTTCTATCAATTGAATTAATCTTTGCCATTGATCAGGTTCTTTTTCTTTGTCCCATGCCGATGATATATTTTTTCCGACATTATATCTGGCTACGGCCAGCTTTTCGATTGTGTTGCTGGCTTTATCTCTATAAAACAATAGAATGGTTCTCCTTCTGGCATTTAGCCATGTAGCCGGCAGCATGGTCCTTAATATAGGGTCTTCATTGTATTCCCGGGAAATAAGGATCCACATATCCAAATCTGATTGGTCCATAAGTTCAGGCAGCAGTACATCAAACCGTTCGTTTAAAATTTCATCAATAACCTGAGCACGATCTTCTTCAGATAAAATTTGCTGGCAGAATAACTGATAACTGAGTGAAAAAAATAGGAGCGTCAGGAAGATTTTTATAAAATGCGTAGACTTCATTAATTTATAATTTTGTTTTATTTTTTTAAAATAAGCCATGAATATACTAATCATTTATATTCTATAGTAATACATTCTTACCCTTGGTATTACTAAAATTTGGATTCTCAAAATTTAGAATGATATCAGCTTTTTATCAAAGACAAACTTTTTTCCCTTACAATCTTACCATTCGTTGTGTTTATAAAAGCCGGGACGTAAAATATTTCCTTTGGCAACTCAAATTTCTCCAAATCAGCTTTGGATATTATTTCCTGAAGCCCCTCTATTTTTTCACCTTCAACAACTAAAACTAATTTCTGACCCAACTTCAAATCGGGCAAAGCACTAACAAAAAATCTTGACGGCATAAAGGACGACAGTTTTTGTTCAATTTGCTCAGGAATTAATTTGATACCCCCCGAATTAATAACATTATCAAATCGTCCCTGCCAAAGAAATTCTTTTTCCGAGATCAATTCTACAATATCATTGGTGATTACAGGGTCATCGCTAATATTTGGAGCATTTATTACCAGACATTTCCTGTCATCCTGAGAAATAGTTATATCCGGTAATATTTTAAAGGCGCCAAACTTTGACTTGGTATCGTATTGATTCAATGGTCTGACAGCAACATGAGTAATGGTCTCGGTCATGCCATAAGTCTCAAAAATCTTTGTATTGCTATTAGCAATCAATTTAATTAATTGAGAAGAAACTGAAGCTCCCCCAACTATGACCGTCTGAATCTGATTTAATTTATTAATAGATGATTCTAATTGAAGAGGTACCATGGCGCAAAATTTATAGGACTTATTTACTCCATCCAAAGGTCTTGAAGTGGGAGCAACAAAATCGAGCTCTAAACCAAGAACCATTGCTCTAACGAGCATCATCTTTCCTGCAATATATTGGGGAGATAAGCATAGTAATACCTTGTCACCGGCCTCTAATCGGAAATATTCGCCGGTAACCTTGGCAGAGTTTACCATATGCTGTTTTTTTAAGGCGATCCCCAGAGGAATACCTGTGGAGCCGGACGTACGAATTGTTAGCTTTAGGTCTGGAGACAACCAATCTAATAGAAAGTCTCCTATATCCTTTTCATAATCTTCTCCTTCCTTAATTAAACTATAAGCTACCTCTTTTAGCTCCTCATTAGAGTAGCCATGACCATTAAGTTTAAATTGTTCGTGTATTTTAACCGCCATCTAATTAAATTTTAAGTGTATCATCTAAATCTCCGGGAGGTAAAACTTTTCCGGTTAGGCGTTCCTTCCAATTGGTCCACCCGTACTTTTTGGATAAAATAAGAAGCATAACAGGATATATAATAAAAACTGGTGCAAAAACTTCCCAACCAATTTCAGGTTCAGAAATATCCTTATATATAGAATTCGTCTGGAAAGCCGTCCATTCTGCAGTAACCAAAAGTGCAGCAGTTAAATTATTTGCTGCATGAAAACCAAGGGCCAATTCCAAACCTTCATCCATTAGGGTAAGAATACCTAAAAACAGGCCGGTTCCAATATAAAAAACCATTACCCCGTATCCGATTTTAGCTACTTCCGGATTAAAGATATGCAGCAGTCCAAAAAATACAGATGTACCTATAAGTGGAACCCATCTGTTCTTTGCGGCAATGCCCAATCCCTGCATTAAATAACCACGCAAAAAATACTCTTCAAAGCTAGTTTGAATAGGGATCAGAATAAGAGCGATAAGCAGCAATACTAAAAATGGACCTGGCTGAAAGTTATATACGTAGTCTTCAGGTGATAAAAAGATATCCAAACCTATAAATATGCCAGAAATTGCAGCCCACAGGAAAAATGTGAAAATCACTCGTTTCCAATCAATACTTTTCCTGGAAGTGCTTAATGATATAAAGCTTTGTCCATGTACATATTTTAAAGTAAGATATAGTGCCAAAAACCCTATAACAAATGTCAGCAGCGCAAGAAAGAAAAATAAATTAGATCCCAATAAATTGGAAATTTCGGCTATGTCTGACGGGTATTCTCCTGACTCAATTGCTTTTGCAATAAGAACTAAAACCAGGGGACCTGCCCCAATAACTTGCCAGCCAAAGAAAATTATTATTACTCCAACCGCATATCGCCATAGTTCATGCAATCCTTTAAAACCTTGTTCTATATACATAATTTATTTATTAAGCTTTGTTCCCAGTTTGAATTTTTATCGTATTGTAATTTCCCATTTTGTATTTTAAGTGGACTGGTAAAATTATTAGTAAATAAAGTCCCGGTGCCTAATCCCTGAGCCATTTTGCTGTTAAGCGTATACGTCCACTGAGCGATGGCGTTAAGACCAATATTACTTTCCAATGCACTGGTAATCCACCAGCCGATATTTAATTTTGAAGCTACCTCAATCCATTCCTTACAAGCCATGAATCCCCCCAAAAGGCTTGGCTTTAAAATAATATAGTGTGGCATAATGGTTTGTAGCAAAGTTTCCTTTTCCGTTACGGTATGATGGCCAATTAGTTCTTCATCAAGACCTATTGGCAGTGGTGAGTTTTCACATAGATGTTTCATTTCAACAGGAAATCCTTGTTTAATAGGCTGTTCAATAGAATGTATATCGCAGGCTGCTAATTTAATGAGTTTATTCAAGGCTTCATCTGCTTTAAATGCCCCATTGGCATCAACCCGAAGTTCAATTTCTTCTTTTTTATACTTCTTTCTCAGGGAAGTCAATAACGACAATTCCGTATTAAAATCAATTGCCCCTATTTTAATTTTAATACAACTGAATCCCGACGCTATCTTTTGAGCTATTTGTTCCTGCATATATTCTATATCGCCCATCCAAATTAGGCCATTAATATCAATGGCTGCTTCAGATTTGGTAAAGGCCGAAGGGAAAAGCACGAAGGGGTTTTCAGAAGCCAGGGAAGTGAAAGCCTGTTCCACTCCAAATCTAATGCTTGGATATTCCTTTAAATCTTCTAAAAGTCTTTCTTTACCTAAATGAATATGTGAACAGGTCCAGGAAAGTTTGTCCTCATATTCAGGTACATCATCAATACTAAGGCCTCTGAACAATCCGCATTCTCCTATTCCAAATTTTCCATTACTGTTCAGGACTAAAAACCAGGTTTCTTTTTTCCTAAGAATGCCTCGCGACGTGCCACTAGGTCTTTTGAAGTTCAGATCGTATTTCTTGTAAAGGGCTTCCATATGAATTGGTGCTAAATTTAACTATATTTTCAATCTAAAAATTAGAGAATGGAGGGAAATAATAAAAAAGTAATATGGTTAACCGGTGCTTCTTCCGGTATAGGTGAAGCACTGGCCTATGAATTAAGCCTGAAAGGCCATAAACTTATCCTGTCCGCCCGAAATAAAAAACAACTCCAATTGGTTAAAGAGAACTGCAAATTTCCGGATAGCGTGACAATTTTACCTCTTGACCTTTCAAAATTTAGGTCTATGGATCATAGTGTTAGCACTGCAATTACTTTTTATGGGAAGATTGACATACTAATCAATAATGCAGGAATAAGTCAGCGTTCTTTAATAATGGATACAGATTTAGAAGTCTATGAAAAATTGATAAATGTAAATTATTTGGGAACTGTTGCCCTAAGCAAAGAAGTCTTGCCCCATTTTATCTCAAATGGGAGCGGGCATTTTGTTACCGTAACAAGTTTAATGGGCAAATTTGGGTCTCCTTATAGGTCCGGCTATTGTGCCGCTAAACACGCCCTGCACGGTTTCTTTGATGTGCTTAGGATGGAACACGATAAGGATGGTATAGATGTAACCCTGGTATGTCCTGGTTTTGTTCAGACCAAGGTGGCTATTAATGCTTTAATCGGGGATGGTTCTTCTCAAAATAGAAATGATACAGCAACGGAGCAAGGCTTGCCCCCGGAGATATTTGCAAGAAAAATGATCCGGGCAATAGAGCAAAAGAAATATGAAGTTTATATTGGCGGTAAAGAAATTAAAGGTATTTACCTGAAACGATTTTTTCCAAAGCTATTACACAAAATAGTACTGAGAAGTAAGTTTAGATAATTAAATGGTAATTGCCTCCCCAATTGGTAGCAAGTGCAATTTTTTACCGGCTTTCGTAAATTTTTCCTGAGCCTTCTTGTGGTCGATTTCTATATAACCAAAAGTATCATAATGATATCCCAGCACCGTATCACAAGAAACAAAATCTGCAGCCAGAACAGCATCTTCTATTCCCATAGTAAAATTGTCCCCAATGGGCAAAATGGCCAGATTTAATTTATGGGTCAAAGGAATTAATTTCATATCCATAGTCAGGGCAGTATCTCCGGCAATATAAAGTTGCTTGCCTTCAGAAGAGATAATAAACCCACCGGGCTGTCCGCCATATGAACCATCGGGAAAGGAAGAAGTATGTATGGCATTCGTATATTTTACTTTTCCAAAGTCAAAATTCCAATTGCCGCCGTGATTCATGGGATGTACTTTGAAGCCCTTAGCCTGATAATGCATTGCAATCTCATAATTACTGACAATTACTGAATCAGATCTTTTAGCAATGGCTTCTACATCCAGGATATGGTCCTGATGGGCATGTGTAACCAAGATATAATCAGGATTCAAATCTTCTATATCAACCTTTCCGGTTGCTTTCTCGTTTGCTGTAATGAACGGGTCAACTAAAACCTTGTATTGACCGACCTCAACCAATAAGGATGCGTGCCCTAAAAAAGTAATTTTCATGATATAACATTTAGAAGTTCAAATTTATTTAAAATTGAACCAAAAACGTACACCATCCGTAGTTTTATCAATATTTAATGTAGATTGTAATTGATTTACCAGACGCTTCATTAACCGAATCCCCATTGAGGAATTGGCCCTTTCTTCAGATTCTTCGTCAAGTCCTATACCATTATCGGTATACTCAAAGAATCCCTGGTCGCCGTTTTTTCTAAGGTGGATATATATTTTACCATCGGCATCATCATCAGGAAACGCATATTTAAAAGAATTTGACACCAACTCATTTAGTATTAATCCAAAAGGGATAGCCCTGTCAATATCCAATTCAACCCCTTCAGCGTCAATTGTTATATTAATACTATGTCCTCCTTTTTTGAATACTGATTGAACACTATTAACCAGACTTTCTATATAACCCTGCATTTCAATTACAGATAAATCATCATTTTGATATAATTTCTGATGTATTAGAGCCATAGCTTTTACCCTGCTCTTCCCTTCCTCAAGAGCTTCAATAGCCGCTTTACTTCGCGTATTTTTGGTTTGCAGACTCAAAAGGCTCGATACCATTTGCAGGTTGTTTTTTACACGATGATGAATTTCTTTAAGTAAAGAATCTTTTTCTACCAGAGAATTTTCAATTATATGCTTCTGTTCGGCAATAAGACGTTGATTCTTTATACTTTTTAAATAGGCATAAACTAATCCCGCAAAACCCAAAAGAGTAAAAATCAAAGAAATAAAAACCAGGTTTATCTGCTCGTCCTTAGCCTGCATTTCATTTCTAGCGCGTTCCATTTCCAGCTTTTGCGCATCTATCATTCTTTTGGAATTCTCAATTTCATATTTTGCAACTGTGGAAAGTTGTTGTTTTTTAAGTGAGGAGTCATTGATATTAATAGAATCAGCAATCCTTACATTTTTCTTTAAGTAAAAACTAGAATTTTTATAGTCCTCAATCTTGTCGTAATATGCAGCCAGTAATCTGTTTTTCTTAATAATATGCTCTATTTTAATGGGATTAAGAGCTTCATTTAATATGTCCTTTGCCTTTTGAAAATTTTCCAGCTGAAGGTGACAATCTGCAAGTGCCAGACTATTTTCAATCACATCCTCAGAATACTGACCAATATTATTTTCCTTTATTAAACCAATACTATTTTCCAAATAAGGTAAGGCCTCTTCAAATTGTTTTAGCTGCAAATAGGATTTACCAATATTCCCTTCAATAATTCCCTTTAATAATTTGGCATCCTGTAATTCTTTCTCCGTCTTAACCTGGGTCACATCATTTAAAAATACATCCACATAACCTTTGGCTTTTTTAAAATTACTCAACGCAACCGAGGAAGATTTGTCCAGAAGTAAATACCGTCCTACATTATTATTATATTCTGCAAGACCGTAGAGATCACTGTTATCAATGGTCTTTTTCATATCCATGATATAATCTTCCATGGCTTTTCTATGCAAACCCAGATTAGAATAAATATCATAAAAGGTAATATTCTCGGAGAAACCTAAATCTCTTTTCTCCTGTCTTATCTCAACTTGCTTGCCATATAGTTGTAATTGTGAATAGTTACTATCTATCAAATCCAACATAAACCTCTTGGTCTGCAAATCGAGCCCATCTTTCACAGAATACAGGTCATTAGCTATAGCTACACTTTTGTCGTAGTCACCCAAATCATAATAAATTTGAGATTGCATGAGCTTATAATTATTTATAGCCGTTGAATCTCCTGACTTCTCTGCAGAATTTAGGTAAACATTAACCTCATCTAACCAATCATAGGCGGAATTTTCATTGTACCTGTGTAGTGTATTAAAAAAATAATCAAACCTATCGGCAACACTTTGCTTTTCCTTAAATACATCCAATACATTTTCATCCAAGGTATCTAAAACCTGGGCTCCGACACTTTGAACTAAAGAAAGAAAAAATATTACTAAAATTTTACCCAGCGATTTTGCCATAACAAGCTTAGGGATATTTGCCTAATTCTATTTTGATCTGATTAAAATTATTAAGTTAAAAACCTTAACAACAATTTAAACTTACTATTAATTCGTCTAGCGTTTAAATTTTTGTTGTAAAGTAGAATGAAACTGTTGTCTACCAGAGCTCTTAGTAAAATTTAAGGCTTATAACAAAATATTTTCATCCATACTTTTAATGCCAAAACACCTTCAATTTTCCGCATGCATTTTTTGTAATCATCCTTATAAAATACGTGGGGCAACTAAAAAAAGACTATACACAAAGCATAGCCTTTTAAACTGTGATATATTAATGATAAGATTTGGGGTGCTGTATCAGCGCTTCAAATTTATTACCTAGAAATTTAGCATTCGGGTTTTTGTTGTGTAAGTGCATAATTATGTTGTGAAATAGCATTTTATAGTCATTATAAGCATTTTACCCGATTTTTTTAGCCTTTCATGGAGTATTAATTCAAGAGAGATTAGAAATCCGGTTCAATTCAAAATGGTATTAATCAAAAAGAGCCCTGCCAACTAAGACAAGACTCTTTTACGAGAACACTATATGAAAATGAAAAAAATTTATCTAATTAATTACATAGCCAAAGTATTCCAATTCTTCTTTAGGGAAAAATAATTGTTGTGAAGTAGTTCAAATGTGTTGTGATTAGCCTTTTGATGGCCATTAATAATAAATACCAGGTTCAATTCTGATAAAATAAAACTACTGAAAAAACTCAGCCCTATGAGTTCATGGCAGAAATAATGAACTCTTTGAAATCTTTCGAAATCGGGATAAGGGTATTATTTATCATAATATCCTTAGAGTTAATTGCATCTATATGATCTACGTTTACGATATAAGATTTATGCGCTCTGTAGAATTTATTTTTGGGTAATTTCTCTAAATAATCTTTTAAGGGAGATCTTACCAAAAATTTCTTGTCTATGGTATTCACCTCGAGGTAGACATTATCTGCCTTAATAAACTGAATATCTCCAAACTGAATTCGATAATAAAGGTGTTGCTTTTTAACAAAAATCGAGTCTTTGAGAACAGAATTGGATACTACCCTTTCTTCATCTTCCGGGTGTTCCTGCCCTCCCTCTTTGGTTGAGTAATCAAAATTTGAAAGCGCAATCTCGATAGAAGTGTATAAATCCTGCTGTTCAAATGGCTTTACCAGGTAGCCATTAGGCTTAACTGTCTTAGCGTTCTCCACAGTAGCCCTATCTGAGTTGGAAGTGACAAAAATGAAGGGAATATTGTAGTTCTCTCTTATATGTTTCCCTAAATCTATTCCAGTTTTGTCGGATGCCAAAATGATATCAATAAGCACCAGGTCTATATGATTATTTTTTAAAACCTCTTCAGCCTGTTCGTAAACAATAACATTATCTACAATTTCATATCCTATTTCCTCCAACATGGATTGCATGTCGTCTGCAATAATCACATTATCTTCTACAATAAGAATCTTAATAGCTTGTTCCAAAGTAAGTATGGTATTTGTGGGTTATGTCTTCTCAAATTTACAAAAAATAATTATACCCTATATAAAACAAGAATCCCAGCAGAAAAGTGCTAAGGGCTACTTTTTTTAATTCAGGATCAAAATGCCTGGGGTTTTCTATTTTGCTTACCAATT
The DNA here is from genome assembly GCF_049669105.1 of Eudoraea sp. NCBI lineage: Bacteria > Pseudomonadati > Bacteroidota > Flavobacteriia > Flavobacteriales > Flavobacteriaceae > Eudoraea > Eudoraea sp. The sequence continues at coordinate 33,753 of NZ_JBATKE010000041.1, read as the reverse complement.
TTAAATGAATAAAAAGTGGTACAAATGCGATCAGACATATTGCACTTTTCCATGAATAGTAATGATACCGCACAAAAGTTAGCATGCTAATGAATGCCAAAATAATTAAGGTGTAATGGTATACTTTCCCTTTAGAAAGCCCTATTTTGACAATTACCGTATTCTTATTTGCTTTTTTATCCGATCCTATATCTCTTAAGTTGTTTAAATTAAGTACCGCTGTACTAAGGAATCCAATAGAAACAGCAGGCAGTACCGCCATAGATGTTAAAAACTTTGTGTACAAAAACATAGAACCCAGAACGCTCAGCAGTCCAAAAAATGAGAAAACAAAAAGGTCACCAAATCCTTTATAACCATATGCATTGTTGCCGACTGTATACTTAATGGCAGCCCAAATACTGGCCATTCCAAGCATTACAAATAAAACCACATACCATAAGTGTTTCTCTTGAAAAGCAAAGTATAATAACAGGAAGACCAGGAATAAATCAATTACAACAGATATGCGAATACCCGATTTTAACTCATTTTTAGATAGTTGGCCGCTTTGATAAGCTCGTTTGGGTCCAATTCTATCTTCATTGTCTGTGCCTTTTACTCCATCACCATAATCATTTGCAAAATTCGATGTAATTTGAAAAGCAACTGTTGTTAATAAAGCAAGAATGAAAACATGCAAATCCCAATAACCGTAAATATTAGCCACAGCAGTACCTACCAATATGCCTGACAATGATAAGGGAAGGGTTCTTAAGCGGGCTGCACTTAGCCAGGCTCTAAATTTGGTCACTAATACGGATCTTCAATTTTTATTCGCTTTCCATCCTGATAAGAAGCCACGAATGCATCATCGAAGCCCATTTTAACCAATTGATATCTGAAGGATCTGGCTTCTTCCAATGTCTCGAAGTTACCCAATGAGTAAGAATAAAAAGGGTTGGTTTTGACGAACATAGTATTTGTCAAAGATTCTGAGGCCAGGGTAAGATTATTATCAACAAAGGATTTTACCTGAACTGAATATATTTTTTCTTTTTCTAAAAACATCTTAGCCAGATAGAATTCTTTTACTAAACTCAACTCTTCATTCTTTTGTTGAAGATTATCTATTCTGGTTTTTACAGCATCCAAGCTATCAATAGAAACTAATAAATTTTGATTGTCATAGGTATTAGACCTACTAAGTCCGGCTGTAAATGAAGTAATCGCAAGTGTTCCGATTAAAAAAAGTGCAGTTACACCAGCAAGAACATTTCTTTGGATCTTACTCCTTTTTAATTCTTTATTCTTAAATTTTATTTGATCTAACAAGCGTTCATTTATAATCTGTGCCTTGTCAATATCTTTATGTAATTCTAATAAATCGCTTTCTTCAATAAATGGCATGAGGTAATTAATTTAGGGATCCAGGGTTAAAATTAAGTAAAAACCTTATTATCAACAAAATAAATAGGGTTAATCGGACAAAAATAACAGAATTATGGGAAGAATAAAATGCGCAATTGGTAATTGTTTAAAACTATTGAAAATTAATTCTGACTAAACGGAATAAATCCCGTCGTTTTTAATTTCAATTTTTCTATTCCTGTAAAGGGTTCCTATGGCTTTTTTGAAGGTTTTTTTACTCATCTGAAACATCTCTTGTATTTCCTCCGGAGCTGATTTATCATGAAGTGAAATATATCCTCCTGCTAATTCTAGCTGCTCAAAGATCTGCTTAGCCGCAGGTTCTAGTCCCAAATAACCAATGGGCTTTAAAACAACATCAACTTTATTATCCTCACGAATTTTCTTGACATACCCTTTCAAGGTTGCTCCAACTTGCATGGGTTGAAATACTTCACTATTAAAAACCAGTCCCTGGTATTTATTATTTATTATGACGTCCCAACCTAATTCAGATTGCCTGCTTACCAATAGATCTACCTCATCGTTGGGGTTAAGTGATATTTCTTCATTCTTCGCGAATTTATTCAATCTGGATGAAGCCACTAATCTGAAGCTCTTTTCATCGAGGTAACAAAAAACCACATATGATTCTCCTTCAATCATTTTTGTCTGCTGTTCCCTGAAGGGTACCAGCAAATGTTTTTCCAAGCCCCAATCCATAAAAGCCCCAAATTCGTTTACCTCAGCTACCTTAAGCCAACCAAAAGTATTCCTTTTAATGAGTGGTTTAAGTGTTGTCGCAATAGGCCGTTCTTCATGATCCAGATAACAAAATACACTTATATCATCCCCTATATTGAATTCGTCTGGAACATATTTTAATGGAAGTAATAAATCATCCACATCATCGTCACCTAGAAATAATCCTACATCTGTTTCTCTTAAAATTTTTAAAGTGTTATAATTTCCTAATTCTATCATGAAATTGTTCTAAGCAAAAAGTATAAAAAAAGCCGATCAAAAGAACGGCTAATTTGATGTTCTAGTTATAGACAGATTCTTTTTTAAAGTGCTTTGCCAATATATAATATACCACCGCACGATATTTGTTTCTCTCAGAAGCACCGTAGGTGTTAATTACACTTTTGATACCTTCCATTAGCAGAGGGCCATCTGTTAGCCCTAATTTTTTTTGTAAAAAATTTTTCTTTACGGTTTCAAGTTCAGAATCGTCTGTTCCAGACACTTTGGAAGAATCCATATTATAGATTGCTGGCCCCAGACCAATAGTTACTTTTGTCAGTAGATCCATATCCGGGGTTTGACCAAATTTACCCTTGATATCCGCTGCGTACTGCTCTATAAGGTGGTCTCGTCTACTGCTCATATTGTTAGATTCTTTATAAGAATTAATAAGATCCTAAGATATGAAATCAAAATAAGTAAGCAAAATTTTATCATTCAATAATCGGGGTGTTTTCACCTCTAAAAGCACAGGTGAATTGGAAGGTAAATAAAAAGTAGACAAAGCCGTATTTAAGGTTTTTTTATCTACTGCTTCCAGATGATTTATATTAAAAAGCGCGCAAAGTTTTTGCAACTCTAAATCTTGTACGGTCTCAAAGTAGGTCTCAAAATTCTGAGAATTTTCCATACCTGGTAAGATCCTGAAAATTCCGCCGCCACCATTATTGATTACCACTATTCTTAAATCGTTGCGCTTATAAGAATTCCATAGGCCATTGCTGTCATAGAAGAAACTCAGGTCTCCGGTTATTAGCAAGGTAGGATTTACTGAATGAATTGACGAACCAATTGCGGTAGAAGTACTACCATCTATGCCACTTGTTCCTCTATTACAATATACCTTAAGTGAAGGATCTAAATCAAATAACTGTGCGTATCGCACGGTTGAGCTATTTGCAAGATGTAGCTGATAGTTTTTTGGAATGCCGGAACAAATAGTTTGAAAAGCCAAAAAATCTGTAAATGGAATTTCACTTAAATAAGTTTTCCTTCTACTTTCATATTTTTGTTTTACTTCATCCCATTTGCTAAAGTAATTACTTTGCACTTCAGACCTCTGCTTAAACAAGTTTTCAAAAAACCAATTTTCATCTGTTTTTATGTGTTTTGATAGACTAAAAAAAGTATCATAGGCTTTTTTATTATTTATATGCCAATGATGTTTTGGTTTATATTTTCTTAGAAATGCTTTTATCTTTTTTGAAACTATCAGACCTCCCATAGTAATCAATAGTTCAGGCTGTAATTCCTTAAAAAGTAATTCTTTATTCTTAGACTTTTCAATGGGCGCAATTACACTATCTATACTTGGAAGAAAATTTTTATGATGCACATTTGAAGTAACTTCTGTAAAAACAATTACTGAATCATCATTCGCAAGGACATTTAAATAATCAACATTAATGCTATCTGGATTATTTACACCAATAATAAGCATTTTCTTTGCACACGAATTCCATATTTGGGCAAGATAATCCCAATCGATCTCCTCACTGCTATTCTCCAAAATTACAGGGACACAAAATGGTGCTATCTCTAAATTTTCCAAAGCGTCATATAGAGGCTCCTCAAAGGGTATATTTATGTGTACGGGGCTATTTTGATTAATTGCCTCCTTTAAGGCATTATTTAACTCTGCATCATTATAGTTTTGTATTTGAGACTGTAAATTTTCTAAGCTATAATCTTTTGGAAATAAGGAGGGATCATACTTTTTTACTATATCAGTAGCATGGGAGATATCTTGTTTTAAATTGGCTGAATAACCAATATGCTTTTCAAATAATGATTCCTGTCTTATGGTCTGACCATCACCAATATCGACTTTATAACCGGGTCTATCAGCAGAAATAACAACAACAGGTATATCGCTGTAAAAAGCTTCTGCTACGGCAGGGTAATAATTTAAAAGTGCACTTCCCGAAGTACAAACAGCTATCACAGGCTTTTGTAAGTGTTGTGCCATGCCTAAGGCAAAGAAAGCTGCGCTACGCTCATCTACAATGCTATAACACGAAAAATACGGGTCATTAGTAAAACCAATGGTCAATGGGGCATTCCTTGAACCCGGGGAGATTACAACGTTCTTAATACCCCTTGATTTACAATGGAAAACAACCGATTGAGCCGAAGGAATACTAGAATATTTCATAGGCAACACAAAAATACGACGGAACACGGTCTAAATCCAATCAATTGACCTAATTATATATCATATTTAGCATGGTTTCACTTTTATGAACTGTTTCTATCCACTCTTGTTGAGCATTGGAACTACCTGTTATTCCGCCACCAATATAAAGGAAAGCCGAATCATCTTTTATTTGCATGCAACGAAGGTTGACAAAGAGATGCGAAGTTTTGTCATTATCAATATTTAGTTCTCCTAAAAATCCGGTGTAAAATTCCCGATCATAATTCTCGTTCCTTTTAATAAATGCTTCTGCTTCACTTACAGGAAAGCCGCAAATAGCCGGTGTGGGATGTAATGCCTGAATTATACTTTTTAATTCCAAATCCCCAACTGTTCCCCAAATTTTAGTTTTTAGATGCCATAAATTACCTGCCCTAACAGAATTTACCTTTCCAATTGATAAATCCGGTACGTAACCCCTGAGTTGTTGAACGATGTGTTGGGTAACCAAATCCTGCTCCTCTTTTTCTTTTTTACCCCATGAAGGTTTATCAGTGGTTGTGCTCTTTTTGGTGCCTGCTAGAGACATAGTTACCAAAGTGGAATTTTGTTTAAGAAAAAGTAATTCGGGAGTAGCTCCTATCCAAAGACCTATTTTTGGATGGTACCAGAAATAACAAAAAGCATTGGGATAACTATCAAGGACCTTTCTAAATATTTCAATAGGTGAGGAATTATTGGGGACCACTATCTTTCTTGATAGCACTACTTTCTTGAATTTATTATTTACAATTTCTTTAATCCCCTTATTTACAATTTCGATATGGTATTTCTTCCCCTCTCCCGAGACTGCTCCAAAGTTGGGAGTATCAAATTTTAAATCCCTTATTTGATATTCATGCGAACAGATTTTATCCGCTCGGGTTAGAATTCCAGGAGCCCTCTTATCATAAGGGGCGAAAACAAATCCTTTCTCCCTATAATCATGGACATGATACAGGTTCGAATCTTGCTGAAAAATTGAGATTACTTCGCTGGTATTAGGTTTTCTGTAAACAACAACGGGCAATTCACTTTTCCAGTGATTTTCAATTATGCCAATGTGTTCTAAAAACATGCTAGGCTCTTGGTAGGGCAATAGTGGTTAATTTACATATTGAAATGAGGTTGCCTTTTATGTCTGTTACCCTAATATCCCACAATTGTGTAGTTCTTCCTTTATGAATAATTGTAGCTCTGGCATATACCTCTCCTTCACTTATACTCTTTACATGATTAGCCGATGTTTCAATACCACGCACAAAAAATTTTTGGGCATCAAGAAATACATAAGAAGCGGCGCTGCCAACACTTTCAGCCAGAGCAACAGTTGCACCGCCGTGCAAGACACCATCAGGTTGGTGAACCTTTGAAGTTACAGGCATTTTAGCTACAAGGTAATTTTCACCTACATCAACAAATTCAATTTCCAAGGTTTCCATTAGGGTGTTTTTACAAATATCATTGCAAACCTTAAGTATTTTGTCCTTGTATTCGTCCATAGAAATAATTTTGCGTAAAATTAAGCATTCAAATGCACAAATAACAATTGAAATAATATGAGTACTAAACCTTTGGAAAAATCTGTTAGGTATAACAGCACAAACACCTACGAAACATTAAATGACTTTACTGATAAAACCAAAAATGTATGGATTGTATTTCATGGTATAGGGTATTTGAGCAAGTATTTTCTAAAATATTTTGATGAACTAAATCCTTTAGATAATTACATTATTGCCCCGCAGGCACCTTCCAAATATTATCTGAATAACTCATATAAACACGTGGGCGCCAGTTGGCTGACAAAAGAAAATACTCAAACAGAAATTAAGAATAATCTCAACTATCTCGATGCCATTATAGAAGAGGAAACAATGCTCTCCACGCATAACCTTATAATATTCGGTTTCTCCCAAGGAGTTTCGATGGCTGCCAGATGGGTGGCTCAACGTAAAATTATTTGTAATCAATTAGTGCTATATGCTGGGGGTATTCCAAATGAACTAAATAAAAATGATTTTGCACATTTAGGTGCTAATACTCTGATAAGTATAATTATAGGTAATCAAGATGAATATCTTACAGAGGATCGCTTGTCTATTGAGAGAGAAAAAAGCCAGGCCATATTTAATGGCAGGGCAAAAGAACATATTTTTGATGGAGGTCATATCGTAAAAAAAGAACTTATTAATAGTTTGATTATATGATAAAATCTATAATTCTGGAAAATGATAGGGTAAGACTCTCGCCTCTTACTCTTGATAACTATGCAAACTTACATTCAGTAGCTGCTGAGCATAAACTTATTCAGTATTCCCCTTCTGATATCGAAACTCCTACGGCTCTTAGGAGATATGTTGAAATAGCCCTGGAACAACAGATGCAAAGATCCTCGCTTCCCTTTATTATCTATGATAAAAAATCCATGGCATTTGCCGGAAGTACCAGATATATGAATATCGATTATAAAAACAAGGTGTTGGAAATTGGTTCTACATGGATAGGTGAAAAGTTTCAGGGCACCGGCCTTAACTCACAAATGAAAAATTTGCTGCTAAACCATGCTTTTGACATGCTGGGATTTGAAAAAGTCTCCTTCAGGATAGATGAACGAAACTTACAATCAAGAAAAGCAGTGGAAAAGCTGGGAGCTGTTCTGGAAGGAATTCTCAGGGAAAATGTCTATTTATTAGATGGCCATAAAAGGAATACCTGCTGTTACGGTATTCTGAAAAATGAATGGGAAAATTTTCTTCGCCAGGATAAATGAGCCAACAAGGGGTTAATTTTGTTGGTCCTCCCCGAAAGGAAGTCTATGGTAACGCAGCCGTTTTTGAGGATCTCAATGGCAACTTATAGGATTTAATTGAACCGTTTAAAGAGTAATGTTATTATTCTTCAATTTTTATTAATTCATCCTGATAATAAGTTATACTTCGAGTAGTAAAAAGGTTTTTTGGTGTAATGATTTTCTTAACCCAATTCCCCTCCTCTTCTCCATCAAATTGGTAGATATAACCTTTCGTATTGACAGATTTTTCAATTTTTTCAACCTCTTTTATAAGCAAGCCCTGGGCATCATAGGTATAGTTAATATCCTTTATGGTTGCAAATGACTTCTTCGTTTCATCATAATTAAATTCCTTTAATGAGGTCAATTTGCCTTCAGAATCATATATCCGCTCTTCCGCTTTGTTAGGAATTCCATTAAGAAATTCTTTGGTTAAAACTATCTTGTTCTTTATGCCTTTTTTATTCTTCTTAAAAGATGTTCTTACCGATTTGAGAATTACACCATTTAACAAATAGGTTATTGTTGTTTCGCCCTTATAACTGCTATATTCAATATTTGTATCATCTAAACCTTGATTATTAGATCTGATAATTTCTATGAGATTATCATCCTTATCATAAGAATACTCATAGATATCCAGAACATCACCGGTATAAGAAATAATTTTTTCAGAAACTTTTTTATTATCCGTGGTATCAACTTCAAAAAAATGCGCAAGTGAAGTCTGTTTGTCAAATTGGCCTTCGCGATAAATTTCATCGCGCTTTTCCATCAATTGTCCGTTCAAATATTTGTAATAAGTAATATCGTAATCGGTTTCATTATAACGGGTTAAATTTTTGGTAAGTAAGCCTTCCTTATCAAATTCAAACTCTTCTTTGCCATAATCAGTAATGACCAGGCAAGACTTAACCTTTCCCCTAAGGTCAAAATCCTTTATAGTAAAAATTTGTGGTTCCTGGGTATACGTCTTAAAGGGCAATAAGAAAAGTCCTATAACCGATATCAGTTTAAAAAGGTAAGTAATGTAGTTTTTTTGCATTGACACAAAATTACTTCTTTATACCTCAACATGAAAACAAATAGCATACCGAAAATAAAAAAGGGCGGAATATCCGCCCTTTAATCCCAACATATTTTTTGTTTTACTTTACTTCTTCAAAATCCACATCTTCCACATTATCCCCTTCTTTTGTGTCTTCTGCAGAAGCAGTCTCTTCACCGTTAGACGGTGCTCCGGCTTGTTGAGCTTCAGCCTGGGCCTTGTACATCTCTTCAGATGCAACCTTCCAAGCCTCATTTATTTTATCCAGTGCAGATGTTATTATTTCAACATCTTTACCTTCATAAGCTGTTTTAAGCTCTGTTAAGGCATCTTCAATTGGCTTTTTCTTGTCTTCAGATAATTTATCTCCAAACTCAGTTAATTGTTTCTCAGTCTGGAATATCATGCTATCTGCCTCATTCATTTTATCCGCAGTTTCTTTAGCTTTTTTATCAGATTCTGCGTTAGCTTCTGCCTCTGCCTTCATTTTCTTAATTTCTTCCTCGGTAAGTCCGGAAGAAGCTTCTATTCTGATATCCTGAGTTTTGTTAGTAGCCTTATCTGTTGCCGATACCTTTATAATACCATTAGCATCTATATCAAAAGTAACTTCAATCTGAGGTATCCCTCTTTGTGCAGGTGGAATTCCATCCAAGTGGAATCTTCCAATGGTTTTGTTATCTGTCGCCATTGGTCTTTCTCCCTGCAAAACATGAATCTCAACAGATGGCTGGTTATCCGCAGCAGTAGAAAATACTTGTGATTTTTTCGTTGGAATCGTGGTGTTTGACTCAATTAATTTGGTCATTACGCCTCCCATGGTCTCAATTCCAAGAGATAAAGGGGTAACATCCAATAGCAAGACATCTTTCACATCTCCGGTAAGAACACCTCCCTGGATAGCGGCTCCAACAGCTACAACTTCATCAGGGTTCACGCCTTTGGATGGTTTTTTACCAAAGAATTTCTCAACAGCTTCCTGAACCGCAGGAATCCTGGTAGATCCTCCAACCAAAATAATTTCATCAATATCACTTTTTGAAAGTCCGGCAGCTTTTAAAGCTGTTTCGCAAGGTTTAATGGTTCTCTTCACCAAATCAGCAATTAATTGCTCAAATTTTGAACGAGTCAATGTAACCACGAGGTGCTTAGGTCCGGAAGCTGTTGCAGTCACATACGGAAGATTTATTTCAGTTTGCGCAGAAGTAGACAATTCAATTTTGGCTTTTTCTGCTGCCTCACGTAATCTCTGTAACGCCATAGGATCTTTTCGTAGATCTATGCTCTCTTCCTTGTTAAATTCATCTGCTAACCAGTCAATAACTTTTTGATCAACATCATCACCTCCCAAATGAGTATCCCCATCTGTCGACAAGACTTCAAAAACTCCATCTCCTAATTCCAAAATGGAAACGTCATGCGTACCTCCACCGAAATCAAATACTACAATTTTCTGATCCTTGTGTTTCTTGTCCAGTCCATAGGCCAAAGAAGCTGCTGTAGGTTCATTAATAATTCTTTCTACCTTAAGACCGGCAATTTCTCCTGCTTCTTTAGTTGCCTGTCTTTGTGCATCATTAAAATAAGCAGGCACTGTAATAACGGCTGAAGTAACAGTCTGACCTAAATAATCTTCAGCAGTTTTCTTCATTTTTTGTAACACCATTGCTGAAATCTCCTGAGGGGTGTACAAACGCCCATCAATATCGACTCTTGGTGTATTATTGTCTCCTTTTACGACTTTATAAGGTACTCTGTCAACTTCTTTTTGACATTCTGAGAATTTATTCCCCATAAAACGTTTAATGGAATATATCGTGTTATGTGGATTAGTAACTGCTTGTCTTTTAGCAGGATCTCCAACCTTTATTTCGCCACCTTCTACAAACGCAACAACAGACGGTGTAGTACGTTTACCTTCCGCATTGGGTATCACAACCGGCTCATTGCCTTCCATTACAGAAACACATGAGTTTGTTGTTCCTAAATCTATTCCTATAATCTTGCTCATCTATTTTATTTTATAAGTTAATATTTATCCATATTTCAGTGTTTTTATAAATGACAAACAGTATGCCAACCGGAAAAAACTGACAGGATGTCATTAGTTTCACAAATATAAATGAGGTGTATTCTAAAAAATAGTGCATTTAGAGAGGCTGGAAACAGGAAGAATTACAGTATTTTGGTCTAATCGCAGTCTTCACGCCGCCGTGTATCTATAATATAAATGATCTTCCAGGCTCCGTCTTGCTTGTGCAATTGAAATGAATTTACCCCACAATGACTCAGTTTATCATTGATCCAGAATTCATAAGGTGTCCAGGCGTTTGCCATACTTCCATCGACCTGAATTTGATAGGATAGTAATTTTTCCCGAAATTTTGTAGTGTCAGGAATACTAACTATAGATTTTAGGAAATTATTGAAATCCGAGGTCTTAACTACACTTGCTCCCTCTTTATCACGACCAATAGTTTGCATAATTATACCAGGACTGGTTGTGCTTTTTATTAGCACAGAGTCCTGATTGTGAAACCCATCAAAAAACATTTCAACGGCCTTCTTTACTTCTTCTTTTTCATTATTCTGGGCATTTAATAAACCAGAACTAAAAAGCAACAGCAAACAAATAAATACTCTCATTGTTTAATCGTTTAAACTTCGGTGCCTAAAATAAGGAATAATTTAAACACTTTACCTTGCTCTTAACAATTGAACAAAACTCCTTACATTTAACTCGCCAAAAAGAAAGCAATGTCTATTTCCAAAAAAGAATACAAGAGGGTTACTGTTAAGTCCTTAATAGAAATGAAGAAGCAGGGAGAAAAAATTTCTATGTTAACAGCGTATGATTATTCCATGGCAAAGATTGTTGATGATGCCAAAGTTGATGTCATATTGGTTGGTGACTCTGCCAGCAATGTCATGGCAGGACATGAGACTACTTTACCTATAACACTCGACCAGATGATTTACCATGCCTCTTCGGTTATACGAGCAGTAAACAGGGCTCTGGTAGTAGTTGATCTTCCTTTTGGAAGTTACCAGAGTGATCCCAAAGAAGCACTTCGTTCAGCTATCAGAATAATGAAAGAAAGTGGTGCTCATGCAGTAAAGGTCGAAGGTGGTATTGAGATAAAAGAATCGGTAAAACGAATCCTAAATGCAGGTATTCCGGTTATGGGACATCTGGGATTAACACCACAGGCCATCTATAAATTTGGCACATATACCGTCAGGGCCAAAGAAAAGGATGAGGCTGAGAAACTAATGGAAGACGCTGAATTACTTGAGAAGCTAGGTTGTTTTGCGATTGTCCTCGAAAAAATCCCGGCTTTGTTAACAAGGAAAGTGTCTGAAAATATTACTATCCCAACAATTGGTATAGGCGGCGGTAAACATGCGGATGGTCAGGTCTTGGTAATCCATGATCTTCTTGGAATGACTCATGAGTTCAATCCACGGTTTTTAAGGAGATATATGAATCTTTATGAGGATATGGGAAATGCCATTTCGCGCTATGTTAGTGATGTTAAAAGCCGGGATTTCCCTAGTGATGATGAGCAATATTAAAGCTAGTGGATAACAGAACTAAGACCAATTCCCAAAATCTTCAGGTATTATATGAGGATAACCATATTATTGCGGTAAACAAAAGACCAGGCGATATTGTTCAAGGAGACAAAACAGGAGATGAACCATTAAGTGAAATTGTAAAGCAATACATTAAAAAAAAATATAACAAGCCGGGGAAAGTTTTTTTGGGTGTGGTTCACCGGATAGACAGACCCACCTCTGGGATAGTCATATTTGCCCGAACCTCAAAAGCACTTTCCAGATTAAACGAAATATTTTCAAAAAAATTAGCAAAAAAAACCTATTGGGCAATTATAAAAAACCATCCTGATAAAGAGCAGGGTACACTGGAACACTGGTTGGTGAGAAACACGAAACAAAATAAGTCCTATGCCCATATTAAAGAAGTTCCCAATAGTAAAAAAGCCGTTTTAGATTACCGAATTTTAAAAAAGCTCAACAATTATTATTTATTGGAAATCGATTTGAAAACGGGGAGGCATCATCAGATTCGGGCACAACTCTCGGCAATAAAATGCCCAATTAAAGGAGATTTAAAATATGGTTTTGACCGTAGCAATAAAAACGGAAGTATCCATTTGCATGCCCGAAGCATAGAATTTTATCATCCTGTTGGAAAGAAACCTATATCTATAAAGGCACCAACCGTAGAAGATCCAATTTGGGATGCTTGTTTTTGATTTTTCGATACATTTAAAAAAAGCCCCATACCATAATGTGGTCATCAGAGGAAATCAACGAATATTTTTCAAAGCCTTATCTCGGATAATTTGCCCTACAGGTTTGTTTTGCAAATGACTTTCAAGCCAGGAGAGTATATCTAAATAAAGAAATGCACGCTTTTCATAGGGATGATCTTCATATTTTTTTAGTTCATCATATAAACTTTGAAATTCTGCTTTTAATTCATGAGGATAAATATCCCCTAATTTCCTTAAGAATTTGATCATTTCCTTTTGAACCGCCTGAAGATCATTCATCTTGAGTAAAAACTTATAAGTACTCTTTAACTGAATTTCAAGGTGGTAATCCATGCCTGCTTCATAATGCGCCACTAAACTTAAAACCCGGGCAAAGCACATTAGATCTTCCCTCATCTTAAGGTTTTTATTATCTATAATCTTCTTTAAATATTTTATGCAGGTTTTATTGTCTCCAACTCCAAAATACAGACAGGCAATTTTATAATAAAATATCATTATATGGTGCTGGTCTATACGATCACGGTGTTTGGTTATACCGTATTCAATTATTTTAACCAGGTACAATCCTTTATCAAATGTGCCCTCCAGAAAATGAAGGTTTAACTTATTTGAATAAATATATAGGAATGCTAAGGATGATATATTGTCATTTTTAGAAAATTCCTTTTCGCCAACAATAGCCTCCATTTTTTCAAGTGTCTCTCTAAATTGAGAACTGTATTTTACAAAAAATAAAGATTCTAATAAATAATGATTCCCCTTCAAAAAGAAAACAGGATTTAAATAAATCATTTTTTTATTCTCATAGAACAGATCCACCCATTTACTTGAATATTTATAACATGATAAAAAGTCCTGTATCAAAAAACTATACCATAAATGTGCCTTATACAGCCATAACCTTTCCCTAAAACCAAGATCTTCAATTTTGTATTTAGGTAAATGCTCTGCAAAATAAAGCCTTACTCGGCCAAGGTCTTCATCATTTCGCACATAGCCCACTTTTAACATCATACCATATAACTGAAGGGATAGATTGGAAAGTTTGCTGGTCAAAACGTTTTGCTCTGACAATTTCTTGGCTTGCCTAACCAGTTCATCAGCTCTATCCGGAATACTCCTTGTAATATATTGTGTTTCAATAATCTTTTCTAATTCCACAATTTCATAGGCAATGTTTTTCTCTTCATTATCTATTGCTATACTTTTTACTTTATCCAATATTTTTAGACTTTGCTTATACAACCCCTTTTGATAAAGTATAGTGGCAAAGTCCAATTGTTCCCTTATCTGAACTCTAATATTCTGATTTACCGGATTTAATCTTAAACTAACCAAAATCTGTTTGTACAAATGCGCTTTTAGGTTAGATAGCTGTGTTTTTTTAACGATCCCACTCTCTAAAATTACCCTTTCATCATAAGTCTTAAGTTTATCCAGTAAATTAAAAAGCGCAAGAAATTTGGCATCTGTATTTACTCCAAGGCGACCCACATAAAGCTTAAATTGTCGCTTTTCAGATTTGGAAAGAGATTTAACTAAAACAAACAATGCATCTTTATGGGCATTTGTCATCGTAAAAAATATAATTTATATAGTTGTTTTACAGTACTTTACGAATACAAAAAAGTAAATTAACGTTGTAAATGAATCATAGGTAATTAAGCTATTCACTTTCCTAACTATATATTCGTATAATGACTAAAATTATGCAAAAATAATGAGTAAAGATAAGGTTGATATTTTTGATACGACACTCAGGGATGGTGAACAAGTCCCAGGTTGTAAACTGGATTCCAAACAGAAGCTTGTAATTGCGGAGCGCCTGGACCTATTGGGGGTTGATATTATTGAAGCTGGATTTCCGATTTCGAGCCCGGGTGATTTCAAATCTGTCAATGAAATTGCAAAAATTGTAAAGGAAGCAACGGTTTGTGGATTGACGAGATCTGTTAAAAAAGATATAGAAGTAGCTGCGGAAGCTCTGAAGTATGCAAGAAAACCTCGAATTCACACTGGAATCGGCACTTCTGATTCACATATAAAATACAAATTTAATTCTACAAGGGATAAAATACTGGAGAGAGCAGTTGATGCAGTTAAATATGCAAAAACTTTTGTGGAAGATATTGAATTTTACGCAGAGGATGCAGGCAGAACAGATAATGAATACCTGGCACGTGTATGTGAAGCCGTTATTAAGGCCGGGGCTACCGTACTAAATATTCCAGATACGACCGGATATTGTCTTCCCGAGGAATATGGCGCAAAAATGAAATATCTAAAAGAAAACGTAAAAGGAATTGAAAAAGCCAAACTTTCTTGTCACTGTCATAATGATTTGGGACTGGCCACCGCAAATTCAATTGCAGGAGTAATAAATGGAGCAAGACAGATAGAATGCACAATTAATGGTATTGGCGAGAGAGCAGGAAACACTTCACTTGAAGAAGTTGTGATGATATTAAGACAACACCCGGATCTAAATCTGGATACAAATATTAACAGTAAATTATTATACAGTACCAGCCAAATGGTTTCAGATAAAATGGGGATGGTAGTGCAACCAAATAAGGCTATTGTTGGTTCAAATGCATTTGCACACAGTTCTGGTATTCATCAGGATGGAGTGATAAAAAAACGAGAAACATACGAAATTATGGACCCCGAGGATGTTGGTGTTAACGAATCCTCCATTGTGCTTACCGCAAGAAGTGGTAGAGCGGCATTGGCCTATCGGGCTAAAAAAGTAGGTTATGAACTCACAAAAGTACAATTGGATAGTGTTTATACTGAATTTTTGAAATTTGCTGACCAGAAAAAAGAAATCCTTGATGATGATATCCATCAAATAATTGAAGCAAGCCCAATTAATATTCAAAGTGTCGCTTAAATGAACCTTACAATTGCTCTTTTACCTGGTGACGGAATTGGACCCGAGGTTACTGCTCAAGCTGTTAAGTGCCTTCAGGCTGTTGCGGAGACTTTTGGCCACCAATTTGAGTTTACTGAAGCAATAGTCGGTGCAAAAGCAATAGATAAAACCGGAAACCCGCTTCCTGATTCCACTCTTGAATTGTGCAAAAATTCAGATGCCGTATTGTTTGGGGCAATAGGTGACCCTAAGTATGACAATGACCCAGATGCTAAAATCAGACCTGAACAAGGGCTATTAAAGCTTAGGAAAGAACTGGGACTATTTAGCAATATTCGACCGGTCAAAGTTTTTCCTACGCTTATTGATAAATCTCCACTAAAGAAAAAAATTATTCGGGGTACTGATTTTGTAATCTACCGAGAACTAATTGGAGGGATTTATTTTGGTGAGAAGAACTTGAACGAAGATGGCACTGTGGCTTCAGATTTATGCACCTATTCTGAGGCAGAAATTAGCCGTATTGCGCACATGGCATTCAAAGCAGCTAAAACGAGACGAAAGAAATTAACCCTGGTAGACAAGGCAAATGTCCTTGAATCATCAAGGCTATGGCGAAAAGTGGTCACAAAAATTGCAGAAAGTTATCCTGAGATTACTTTGGAATTTTTGTTTATTGATAATGCCGCAATGCAGCTAATACTTAATCCCAGCCAGTTTGACGTGATTCTTACGGAAAATATGTTTGGTGATATATTGTCAGATGAGGGAAGTGTAATTGGAGGCTCTATCGGTCTGCTACCTTCTGCTTCTGTGGGAGAGCACAATGCGCTATTTGAACCAATACATGGATCTTACCCTCAGGCAAAAGATAAAGATATTGCCAACCCTATTGCATCCATATTATCTGCGGCAATGCTACTAGACCATTTTGGCCTGGATGAGGAGTCCAGAGCACTTGTAATAGCAGTCCTGAAATCAATGAAAAATGAAATTGTCACTCCGGATTTGGATAAAAACAGCAAGTACGGGACAAATTCTGTGGGCGATTTTATTTCGAGCAATATCCGGGAATCGGATGATCATCTTACTATCAACCGGGAAAATATTTGGTTGGGTAAATCTACCATAATTTGAAGGAGTTTTTACTTTGTCTCAGACTTTCAAATTTGAAGTTTGCATTATTCGCTTAGCAACAATTCAATATATTGATCAAAATCTTCTTTAAAAGCAATATACTTTTGGCCTGTGGCCGGCCCGTTAAATCCGGTATGAATCTTCCTTACCTTTCCCTTCTTGTCAATAAAGATAGTTGTAGGGTATGAAATAATATGATTTAACATGGGTAGTTTTTCATTTGCTTTGGTTTTACTGGAACTTGCATATTGAGCCAGAAGAATTGGATAAGTTACCCCTACCCTATTTTTTAGCCTTTCAATTCCCTTAAAAGCAAGTTCCTTGGTCTTGGCATACTCGAAAGCCAGGGCAACCACTTCCAAATTGTCCGGTTTTTTGGTTTTTACGTAATCTGATAAAAATCTGGTTTCATCAAGGCAATTCGGGCACCAGGTACCCATAATTTGTACCACTACAACTTTTTCCTTAAATCTGGAGTCTTCTAGTGAAATTAAGATGTCTTCAGTATTTGGAAACGAAAACTGTAATTTATCATAGCCTTCCTTCATAAAGGTTAGCGATTCTTCATCAGCTAATTCAAACCCTTCATTCCTGCGGCCTATAAAAGGCTCTTTAAAATGATTTCCTGAGTAAAAAGTGCCGTATAAAGTACTGTCTGTCACTTTTGCAGTAAACAAAAAAGCGTGAGCCCCGTCAAAAGTGGAGAGTCTCAAACTATCGCCATCTACTATTCCTTCTAAATACCTATAATCACCCGTGTTTGTTCTAAATGTACCACTAACCTTGTTGATTTGTTGTGAGAAAATACCCTTGGCCAAATACTCATCTTCAGAATCCGGACTAAATTTGGTTTCCCATATCCCGGAAACATCTACCCTAGCATTTGCTGAACTATGAAATCTAATGCTATCACCATATACTGCGTAAAATGGCACAATTCTATCCAGGCTTTCTTTTATAAATCTGCCCTTAATAACCGAATCATTAAAAGTTCCCGAGATATAGCCCTCAAATGCAGGCATTTTAATTTTTATGCTGTCATTACGGATTTCAATCTCATCAACCCGAACAGTTTCTCCAGCATTATAAACATCAATTATATATCCTGATTCAGATTTTTTTAAATTAAAATTAAAGGGAAGAAGCTCTTTATCCATGGCTTCCAATTGAGCTAACCACATCCCTTCCCTAAGCAATTCACTTTGCTGGTTGTTACAGGATAATAAAGTAAAAAATAGCAGGAAAAAATAGTAAAATTTTCTCATTGGACTGGTTCTAAAATTTGATGCGAAATAACGATTAAAATCCTTTAATAAAAAATAAAGCTATTCATCCTCTACTATATTGAATGTATAAGACCTTTGTTTTATCTTTGAAGGCTAAAACTAGCCAATGAAAATTTCCTATAACTGGTTAAAACAGTTTCTTAAGCTCGACTGGGAAGCAGAAAAAACAGGGGAACTTCTAACCAATTTAGGGCTTGAAGTAGAAGGCATCTCCCAATTCGAGTCTATTCCCGGTTCTTTAGAGGGTGTAGTAGTAGGCCATGTCCTAAGATGTGAAAAGCATCCGGATGCCGATAGGTTAAAGCTGACTACGGTTGACATTGGTTTAGAAAACCCTGTTCAGATAGTTTGTGGCGCACCAAATGTCGCCGAGGGACAAATGGTACCTGTGGCCAAGATAGGTTCTACGCTATACACCAATGATGGAAAGACCCTGCTAATTAAGAAAGGAAAGATACGAGGCGTTGAGAGTCATGGAATGATTTGCGCAGAAGATGAGTTAGGTTTAGGCGAAAGCCATGAGGGTATAATGGTCTTAAGTGAGACACTCGTACCGGGAACGGCTTGTTCTGAAATCTTTGAAATAGAAAAAGATGAAATCTTTGAAATCGGCTTAACACCAAACAGAGCGGACGCTATGAGCCATCATGGAGTAGCGAGGGATCTAAAAGCAGGGCTTAAGCAGAGAGATATTCAAACAGAACTTATTACTCCCTCCGTAAGTAATTTTAATGTTGAAAACAGATCGTTAAAAATAGATGTTTCGGTTGAAAATAATAACCTGGCACCGAGGTATTGCGGAGTAACACTTAGTAATCTTATTGTGCAGCCTTCGCCGGATTGGTTAAAAAATAGATTGCGTGCTATCGGCCTAAGCCCTATTAACAATGTGGTAGACGCTACTAATTACGTCCTGCATGAATTGGGGCAGCCCTTACACGCATTTGATGCCGATAGAATTAGCGGCAAAAAGATAGTTGTAAAAACTTTACCATCCGGCACTAAATTTATGACCCTTGACGGTGAGGAACGTATTTTGAATGAAGAAGATTTAATGATATGTGATGATGAGAAGCCCATGTGTATTGCCGGAGTTTTTGGGGGAATTAATACAGGCGTAACGGAAAATACCAGATCAATATTTCTTGAAAGCGCCTATTTTGACCCTGTTTCAATTAGGAAAACCGCCAAACGCCACGGGTTAAATACTGATGCATCTTTTCGTTTTGAAAGAGGTGTAAATATAAATAACACCGAATATTGCCTGCGCAGGGCAGCTTTATTGATAAAGGAGATCACAGGGGGAGATGTTACTTCGGACGTTGTAGATCTTTATCCTAGAAAGAAAGATGATTATCAGGTATTTCTTTCTTTCGAAAGAATCAACACCTTAATAGGGCAAAAAATACCCGCAGATACGATTAAGTCCATATTGGCATCCTTAGATATCCAGGTTAAAAATTCTACCGAATCGGGTTTAGGGCTTCTTATTCCATTTTACAGAGTAGATGTTCAAAGAGAAGTGGATGTGATTGAAGAAATTTTGAGAATTTACGGATATAACAATATTGATTTTAAGGAAAAGCTGAATGCTTCCATTGCTACCAGTACAAGATTTGAAGATCATAAACTTGAAAAACTAATTGGCGAGATGCTGGCTTCGAGAGGTTTTTATGAAATTATGACCAATAGTCTTACCAGTCCCAATTATGATAAATTTCTAGCTACTAATTCTGAAGAAACGAGAGTTGCCATATTAAATCCGTTAAGTGCAGATTTGTCAGTTTTAAGACAAACCATGCTATTTTCGGCATTAGAAACAGTGGCTTATAATATTAACAGAAAAAAACAGAACCTAAATTTTTTCGAATTTGGAAAAACATACCAGAACACCAAATCAGATTATTTAGAATCTAAGCACTTAACCTTAATTATTACGGGAACCCGAAATGAAAACAGCTGGATCTCTCCTTCCAGGCCTACAGATTTTTATTTCCTAAAAGCAGCCGTTGAACAGGTTTTAGATCGACTTGGCATTGCTGACTACAACTCTTTTTCCGAGCAGAATGACATTTTCCATGAAGGCCTAAGCCTGAAAAAGAATAAAACTGAATTGGTATCCTTTGGAATGGTTCAAAAAACTATTTTGAAAGAATTTGATATTAAACAAGATGTTTTTTATGCCGATTTTAAGTGGGACGCATTATCTGAGATCATCCCCAAGAATAAAATAATTTTTGAGAAAATTCCACGATTTCCAGAGGTAAAAAGGGATCTGGCTTTATTGTTGGACATGGATATCTCATTTGATGAAATCAAAACCATTGCACTCGATACAGAAAGAAATCTACTGAAAAATATTACTCTTTTTGACGTCTATACCGGAAAGAATCTCCCTCCGGAAAAAAAATCGTACGCTGTAGGATTTACCATAGGGGATGCCAGGAAAACATTAACGGATAAGCAGATCGATAAGATTATGAAAAAACTACAGCAACGCTTTGAAAAAGAGTTGGGTGCAGAGTTACGATAGGTTACAATTGATTTGGTAAAATCACACTGTCAATTACGTGGATAACACCATTACTCTGATTGGCATCTGCAGAAGTTATCCTTGCTATATTTCCAAAACAATCCGTTAGAACAATATCCAGGCCATCCATAGTGGCTAATAATTCATTACCCTGAACGGTAGTTAAACTGGCAATACCTTTACCCCTGCACATTGCCTTTAATATTTTTGAAGCCGTAAGATTACCCGCAACGATGTGATAGGTAACAAAAGATTGTAAGGCCCTTTTATTTTCAGGTCTTAACAGTGCAGCTATCTTATCCTCAGACATCTTCTTAAAGGCTCCGTCCGATGGAGCAAAAATTGTAAATGGACCATCACCAGCGAGAGTTTCTTCAAGATCTGCAGCTTTTACAACGGCAAGAAGCGTTTTGTGAATTTGAGATTCCTCCGTGCTCCGAATAATTGTTTTTTTTAATAAATCATTATTTACGGAAGCCAGGGAAGTTTGAGAAAAAGTTGTTAAAGAGGTCAATAAGGCAAGTAGGCTTAGGGGGGTTGCCAAAAATTTCATGGTATCTAATTTAAATTATTCGAAATTATCGATGAACGGTATAGCTAAGCCGACAAGATACAATTATGGTGGACACATTCATATAAGTGAAAATGCATTTGAAAGAATTTAACAAAACATTAACGTTGATGAAATCTTAAACAGAATTTGTTTCATAACGTCAATTCATTATTTTTGACTCAATTGCTAGAAAAAGAAACCCATGTTATTAAAAAATACAAATATCCAGGAGCAACTCAATAAAGCAAAACGTCAGTTCTCCGAAGAACAACTTATTAATGAGGTATATTTACTCTTAAAGAAATCTTCCGAAAAAGAAGAAAAAATTCTGAAAAAAATATCCGGTACTACTAATAGTTCACAAAATAATTTCAAATTTGATCTTTTAGAAACAGATAGAATTTTTCACATTGATCAAATAAAGGAAATCTGCATTAACTACAGACTTCGTTTTCTGGACACAAAATATTTTAAAGGTCAGATTCCGGATAAAACAATTGATAAGATAAAACTGCTGGAGCAAAAACATAATATTGAAATTGAAGGTTTTAAAATAGTTGCCCCCTCAAAACTGTTCAAATTAGCAGATAAGGATGATCCCCTATTGTTTGCCCCTATTGGTAATGGATATTTTTATTTAATTGATAAATGGGGTAATGATCTGCATCCTTTACGCAGGATTCTGGTTTGGCCATTTAAGAATATTATTAACCTTACATTACTTGTAGTTTTAATCAGTTATCTAACTACACTTTTTATTCCAAACGGACTTTTTTCAAAATCAAATTCGCAAATGGAATTTATGATAATATTCTTTTTTATGTTCAAATCTATAGCCGCCGTAGTTATTTTCTACGGATTCGCTTTGGGTAAGAATTTTAATCCCGCTATATGGAATAGTAAATATTTTAATGCCTGAGCATATATACTAGCGAATTTCATATTCTACTTCGCTTATTTCATGCGGTGTTAAATTAGTTGGTATACATTTGAAAAGGTACGCCATTCAGATCAATATTATCAATAAATGCAGGGTTGGGGACAGGTCTGACACGCAATAGGCCACCTTTACCAGGATCTCCTGATTTCTGATATCCAATTAAAATAAGATTGTTTTTGGCATCGTAGGAAACCATGCTGGTATCACCAATTTCGAATTCAAATAATTGCTCCTGTTCTGATAAAAAATTCTCGTAGTAATAAAGAAACGCAGTATTAGTTTCAAAATCATAAACAGCCGGGATATTTGGATAGGAAGTCCCGGAAAAATTCGTGGGCATTGAATAATACAAATTCCCTACATCATCATAAAAGGAGGATTCAGAATCTCCGAATCCAGGTTCCTTACCATCGCTATAACGAATCGTTGCGCTTATTGCCATTGTAGTACTGCTAATAATATTATGTAACTCAGGATAACTGACTATGATATTTCCGTCATCGGAATTAAAAAGTCTTTGTGCGTCAAATCCGAGATTTATATCGGCTACTAATTCTCCAATCCCGGTATCAAAGACTATCAAGGCATTTTTATTTTCATCTTCTATATCCTCTGATAAAATAAATACGTTATTATTTGAAAAAATTGCCTGTAAGGGTCTTTTAACCAACTCAATATCAACAAATTCAGGTACTGATAGTGAGGTGTTAATTATTCGAATATAATAAAGTGTCTCTTTGGCTCCTCCTCCGGGTACCTCATAACCAACGTAGAAAGTGTTTTCGGAATGAGCAAGCGCCCGAACAATAAGATCACAATTTCCCAAATCATCAAAGACGACCGTCTTTTGTAAGGCGTCATTTTTAAAATCATATAAAGAAATTCTCCCTGAACAATCGGTTTGAGCATTGAAAATACTTATTTCGTTTCCGTCTCTGTAAGTAACTGAAGGAAAAGAAATACCTTCAAATTCACTTATCCCCGGATCTAAAAAAATAGTTTCAGCATCGGCATCTAAATTAATAAGTGATAGGACTTCATTAGATTCTACCAATAGTGAATAATTGGCATCAACATTGGGAAAATCTTCTTTTGTATTCTGAAGTTCTCCGGTATCATCGCTGCACCCCAGCATAAAAAGGGCCAGCAAAAGAAAGTAAATTCTGTAGGTTTGCATAGCATTAGGATTTGGGAGGTCCTATTCAGCTATACGGGTATTGCATACATTTTATCACGTTGTTCCCTTATAGCCTTGTCAGACATATATTCATCAAACGTTAAATATCTGTCTATAGTATCTTTTGGAGTCAATTCTACGATCCTATTTGCCACGGTTTGAGCAAATTGATGGTCATGAGTAGTAAATATAACTGTGCCCTTAAAATTGTTGAGCGAATTGTTAAAGGCTGTTATACTTTCAAGATCAAGATGGTTAGTAGGTTCATCTAACATTAGTACATTAGCCCTGATCATCATCATTCTGCTAAGCATACATCGCACCTTTTCACCACCAGAGAGAACCGTACACTTTTTTAATGCCTCCTCCCCACTAAACAACATTTTACCTAAAAAACCACGAATATATACTTCCTCTCTTTCCTCTTCGGTTTTGGCCCACTGTCGTAACCAATCCACTAAATTCAAATTTTCGTTGAAATAGTCAGAATTATCAGCTGGCAAATAGGATTGCACAGTTGTGATTCCCCAGTGATATGTGCCACTATCAGCTTTTCTTTTGCCATTGATAATTTCATAAAAAGCAGTTGTCGCCCTTGAATCTCTGGATAAAATTGTCACTTTATCTCCTTTAGCTAGATTCAGATTTAAGTTTTGGAACAATAATTCCCCATCCTCAGATCTCGCAGCCAAATTTTCAATATTTAAAATTTGGTCACCGGCTTCCCTTTCCTGTTCAAAAATTATTGCAGGGTATCTCCTACTCGACGGCTTAATGTCCTCAATCTTAAGTTTTTCCAACATCTTCTTTCTTGATGTTGCCTGCTTGCTTTTAGCGACATTGGCACTAAAGCGCAGGATAAATTCTTGTAATTCTTTGGCCTTATCTTCTGCTTTTTTGTTTTGTTGTGCCCTTTGCCTGGCTGCTAATTGACTGCTCTCATACCAAAAGGTGTAATTACCGGAAAAGGAATTGATTTTACCAAAATCTATATCGGCAATATTGGTACAAACCGCATCCAGAAAATGACGGTCATGAGACACTACAATGACCGTATTATCGTAAGAAGCCAGGAAATTTTCTAACCACGTAATGGTTTCATAATCCAAATCATTCGTGGGCTCATCCATAATTAAAACATCCGGATTACCAAATAACGCCTGAGCCAAGAGAACACGAACTTTTAATTTTGAATCCAGTTCAGACATTAAGGTAAAATGAAATACTTCCGGAATTCCCAAATTTGATAACAAGGTAGCCGCATCACTATCCGCGTTCCAGCCATTCATTTCTTCAAAGGTTACCTGCAGTTCTCCAATTCTATCCGCATTTTCATCACTATAGTCTGCATAAAGGGCATCTATCTCTTTTTTGATTTTATATAAGGGTTTGTTCCCCATAACTACAGTCTCCAGAACTGTTATTTCGTCATAGGCATTGTGATTTTGTTCTAAAACAGACATACGCCGGCCCGGTTCAAGATGTACCTTACCTGAGGTTGGGTCAATTTCACCTGAGAGTATTTTCAAAAAAGTAGATTTCCCTGCTCCATTGGCACCAATTATTCCATAACAGTTGCCTTGTGTGAAACTAACATTTACTTCATCAAAAAGTATTCTTTTGCCAAATTGAACTGATAAATTGGAAACAGATAACATACTTGTCTTTTTAAAATTTTTGCAAAAATACGGAAAAATAATCCTAAGTGGCAATAATCCTCGACGCGAATAGCCGGCTTTCCCAATTAACAATGATTGTGAACTTTTAACTGAGCCTTAACAGCTTCAGCCTATTGGTTTGACTAGTTTTGTATCCTATAGGCAGCGAAAATTATATGAATAAAACTTTACTATATTTTATTATAATCTTACTGGCAGCTTGTAATACCGCAGAAAAAAAATCTACAGCGGTTTATTTTGGCGGGGAAATTGTTAACCCTTCAAGCGAGTATGTTGTCCTGTTTAAAGGAGACGTGGTTTTAGATACAGCACGTCTTGATGAGAATAATAGATTTTCCTTTCAGTTGGATTCAGTAGATGAGGGTCTTCATCATTTTTACCACTTTCCGGAAGAGCAGTATGTGTTTTTAGAGCGAGGTGATAGTTTACAATTAAGGCTAAATACCGTTGATTTTGATGAATCACTGGTTTTTTCTGGTACCAACGAACAGGTAAATAATTTTCTTTTGGAAATGTTTCTGGCCAATGAACAGGAGGAAGAGTTGATTTATAAATTCTATAGCCTGGAACCTGAAGCTTTTATATCAAAAATAGACTCCCTAAAAAATGTAAAACTTGAATCGTTAAACAACCTTTCTATGGAGGCTGAACTTTCAGATGGTGCTAAGGAAATAGCCCAGGCGGGTATTATGTATACTTCCTATATCTTCAAAGAGGCCTATCCGTTTTATCATAAAAGGAAAAAAGGTGAGAAATCTATTCATGATCTTCCCCCTGACTTTTATGACTATCGCGCCGATATCAATTATGATAACAAAGGTCTGGGCTATTACCGGCCGTATTATAATTTCATGAAATATCATTTAGGGAACCTTTCATACATGGACTGTAAAAACGGCTGTGGAAGTGAGATTAAGATGGCAAAAAACAAACTCCATTTTAATCAACACAAATTAAAGTTAATAGATAGTCTAATAATGCAGAAGGAACTTAGAGATAATTTATTCAGGAATGTTGCAATGGATTATTTGCTTAAATATGACAAAGAGGAAAATATTGAAATTTTCATCAAGGAATTTCATCAAATGTCAGGGAACAACAGGCACATACATGAAATTAACGGACTATATGACGGGATAAAAAATTTACAACCGCAGAAAGAACTGCCTGAACTCATGGTATTTGATTCTGAAGGCAACAAGGTTTCCATAAAGGACTTAGGAAAAGACAGAAAGGTTGTATTTTACTTTTGGTCAGCGCCCGAAAAAAGGCATTTTACTAATATGATTACACGTATTAATCTATTAAAAGAAAAATATCCGGAGTATACTTTTATTGGTCTAAATGTAAGAACAGAACATTCCCGATGGAATAATATGCTCGAAGTTTCACAACTAGATAAAAACGAGCAATTTTGGACAGAGAATTTTGAAGATGTTGCGCATACCTTAATCGTCTATGACCCGAATAGAGGGATCATTACAAATGACGGCATAATTGTAGATGCTTTTGCTAACGTTTATACCTCCTTCTAGGGTACCAGATTTGTTTGACAGAACAAGCGATTATGGATAATCCTAACCGCTTGACCCAATATAAGTTGCTGAGTTAATTTCCCTTATTATAATCCGCTAAAAACTTTTCTAACCCTATATCTGTTAAGGGATGTTTTAACAGTCCTTCAATAGCAGATAAAGGCCCGGTCATCACATCAGCACCCACTTTAGCACAGTCAATAATATGCATCGTATGTCTTATTGAAGCAGCCAGAATTTCCGTTTCATATCCATAATTGTCATAAATGTGCCTTATTTCTGAAATAAGGTTTAATCCGTCTGTAGATATATCGTCTAATCTTCCTATAAACGGTGAAACATAAGTTGCTCCTGCCTTAGCCGCCAAAAGGGCCTGTCCCGGTGAAAAAACCAACGTACAATTTGTTCTAATGCCTTTGTCCGCAAAGTATTTAAGTGCTTTTACTCCATCCCGGATCATAGGAACCTTGACAACAATTTGTTCATGTAAATCTGCCAGCACCTCCCCTTCCCTGATCATTCCCTGTAAATCTGTCGCAATTACCTCAGCAGATACATCACCATCAACGATGTTACATATATCCACATAGTGTTTTAAGATATTATTTCTTCCGGTGATCCCCTCCTTTGCCATTAATGAAGGGTTTGTAGTAACCCCATCTAAAACGCCAAGCTCCTGAGCATCTTTAATTTGATCTAAATTAGCAGTATCAATAAAAAATTTCATGTGTTTTCTTTTGTTTTAATAACGTTTGAAAGCTGCGTATCTACTTTAAAAACGCGCCTACAAAACTACAATTTATAATGATTCAATAACAAGCGTTCATAAAGTTTATCAGGCAAAATTTTCTTTAAAACCAATGAAAATTTCTGCATTGGACTTCCAACTTTATAATGAACTTTTGGATTTTTAGTATTCATGATTCTAAATACCATTTCCGCAACCTTTACAGGATCCTGACCTTCCTTTACATGATCATCTATTATGGCTAATGATTTGCTGTAGGATTTGTAATATGGCGAATCACTATTTGCGGGTGCGTGGTAACGGCCGGCTGCTATATTCGTTGCAAAATCACCAGGTGCCAGGTTAGTTATCTTAATACCAAAGTCTTTGGTCTCCATTCTCAGGGCTTCTGTAAGTAATTCCAAAGCCCCTTTACTGGCTGAATAAATCCCCCTATAAGGCAATCCCATATATCCGGCTATTGAGGTGATATTTATTATTAGTCCTGAATTTTGCTTTCTCATCTGCGGCAATACGGCTCTGGCCATATTAATTGGTCCGTGGAAATTAGTGTCAAATACTTTTTTTATTTCAGCTTCGGGCGTTTCCTCAATTGGCCCCGTTATTCCAATTCCCGCATTATTTATAAGTACGTCTAAACAGCCCTCAGAGGCAATTAAATCATTTAAAGCCCGTGCAATACTGGTATTATCTCGGACATCTAATTCTATGAGTTGAAAATCTGAAAATTCAGGATAGTTCTCCAAGTTACGCGTAGTACCAAAAACCTTATATCCTTTAGATTGAAGATGCAAACCAATAGATCTGCCAATACCTGAGGAACCACCAGTAATTAAAACAATTTTTTGTCTCATATACCTTGCAAATAAACAAATAAAAAGAAGAGAAAGAAAATACTGAAATCTTAATTCAGAACGGAAGTGAAAAATTATATTAATCCGTAGAAGGTGTCAAAAAAACAAAATAAACTGCATAAAAAAAGGCAAGCTACCTACATCGCACCGCTACAACCTCGTACCCTTGCTGCGTTCCCACCCTGGGGGATTCAGAGGGAGCTGGTCGTGTAGGACTTGCCTCATGCAAATATACGACCAATTTAAATTTGGGACAATCGTTTTACATTCTTATTTTAGCCCTAAAGCATTTAATAAATAATACTTTTGCTCAGAGAAACTTCCAATATTAGGCTTTCTAATCTTAAACTATAGAAGTAAAATCGTATATGAATTTCATCAAGTTTTTCATCCCTGTAATAATAACTATATTGTTCTTAGCCTGTGAAGGGGATCCAAAACCCAAACAGTTATTTGAAATTGAGTTAGCCGGCAATACCAATGAGTATAGAAATCAGGAGTCCGTAGCTGTATCCATAAAGAACAAAAAAGGAAAAACGATAGACAAAGTAAGCTATTCAATCGACGGGAAAGTATTGGAGGTAAAAGGAGACAAACTAAGTTTGGAAATAACACGTTTGGGGCAAAAAGAACTCAAAGCTGTTATTGAATATGAAGGGAATACAGCGGAAATAACTAAAAAGATAAAGGTTTTGTCCGCCACAGCCCCCGAAATTTACACTTATGAAATTGTCAATGAATACCCACACGATTTAAACGCATTCACTCAGGGCTTAGAATTTTACAATGATACCTTATACGAGAGTACCGGTAGTGGTGGTAATGCTAAATCGTTCATCAGGAAAATAGATTTTAAAACCGGTAAAGTATTGCAACAAAAGGACCTTGCCAAAAATTATTTTGGAGAAGGTATTACAATTTTAAATGACAAGCTCTATCAACTCACATGGCGCAGCAGCATAGGCTTTGTTTACCAACTTTCTGATTTTAAAGAACTTAATAGTTTTCAATATGGGGAGAGCAAAGAAGGTTGGGGGCTCTGTAATGACGGAAAAATGATTTACAAAAGCGACGGTACTGAAAAAATTTGGTTATTAGATCCGGAGACGCTCATGGAAGTAAGTCATATTGAAACAGTAACCAATAAATCCATTTTCAATAAAGCCAATGAATTGGAATATGTGGATGGAAAAATATACGCCAATGTCTGGCAAAAGGAAAGTATGATGATTATTGATGCGGAAAGTGGAGCCATCGTTGGGGTGATTAATATGGCCGGATTGAAGAATAAAGTTAAAAAACATGAAAATCTTGATGTTTTAAACGGCGTGGCCTACAACCCAAAAACTGACACATTCTTTGTCACAGGTAAAAACTGGGATAAACTCTTTGAAATTAGGATCAAGAAAAAATAAGATGGAGGCTTTTGAAAAAACTTTAGTTGTACAACCTGATGATCTTGATGACCTAAATCATGTAAACAACGTCCGCTATGTACAATGGATTCAGGACATTTCCAAAGAACATTGGCAGCACCTGACTTCAAAAGAGCTTCAGGAACGTTTTATTTGGGTAGTGCTCAATCATAACATAACCTATAAAAGCGCCGCCGGTTTGGGCGACGTTATTCTTTTAAAAACATATATTGAAAATTCCAAAGGAGCCATTTCTACAAGGGTTGTTGAGATGTATAACGCTGTAACGAATACTCTTTTGCTACATTCAAAAACAACATGGTGCCTTCTTAATCCCGAAACACTCAAACCAATACGAATTTCAGAAGAAATTCGTTCTATTTTTGCAGATGTGACAAAGAATCCTAGCTGATATGATATGCGCCAAAGTCTTTTTATTATACCAATTCTATTGATAACACTTCTCTGGTGTTCTTGCAGGAAGGATTTTCAGTACGATACGAGCAGTGGCAACTTGGAGTTTTCAAAGGATACAGTCTATTTAGATACGGTCTTTACCAATATTGGCAGTAGTACTTATTCTCTAAAGGTCTATAACCGGTCAAATAACGATATACAAATCCCTAGTGTACGTCTGGCACAAGGAAATAATAGCAGCTACAGATTAAATGTAGATGGTGTGGCCGGGAAAGAATTTGAAAATGTCCCATTAATGGCCAAAGACAGCTTATTTATTTTTATCGAAACAACTTTTGATATTTCGACAATCAACGGGAATGAATTTTTGTATACAGATGCCATCCTTTTTGATGCAGGTCCCAAACAGCAGGAAGTTCAATTAGTGACTTTAATAAAAGATGCTATATTCCTTTATCCGGCAGAAAATACTGATGGAACTAAGGAAACTTTACTTTTGGGACTGGACAAAGATGGAAATGAAATTAGAATAGAAGGATTTCTTCTTACCGATGAGCAACTAAGCTTTAGCAATGAAAAACCTTATGTTATATATGGTTATGCCGGAGTAGCATCTGACAAAACCCTTAATATGGCTGCAGGCAGCAGAGTACACTTTCACAAAGATTCGGGAATATTGGTAGGAGAAGGGGCTTCCCTCAGGGTTAATGGCACTTTAAGCATGGATACGCTTCTTTTGGAAAATGAAGTAATTTTTGAGGGTGACCGACTGGAACCGGAGTTCTCAGAGGTGCCCGGGCAATGGGGAACCATTTGGCTGGCTCCCGGCAGTAGTAACAATATCATAAACCATCTTACCATCAGGAATGCTTCTGTGGGACTATTGGTTGAAGGTAATTCGGACTTAAATCCGCCAAAACTTTCAGTTAGTAATTCTCAGATTTATAACAGCCTGGCAATAAATATTTGGGCAAGATCTTCCTCAATTAATGGAGAAAATTTAGTGCTGGGTAATGCGGGAAATGGCTCATTAATCCTTTCCAATGGGGGTAGTTATTCTTTTGTGCACTGTTCAATAGCCAATTATTGGAGTAATGGTTTCAGATCGGGTGCTGCATTGCAAATCAGTAATTATGATCTCGCGGAGGATACAAGTGCAAACGGACAAGACCTGACAGCCAGTTTTATAAACTGTATTGCAGATGGCAATATGTCTCTTGAACTCTCCTTAAATTCTGATGAGACAAATGCATTTGACTTTTCTTTCAAGAATTGCCTGATTAAATTTAAGGATACAAATAATCAGTTTGATTCAGATCCTTTGTATGATTTTGATAATGATACCTACTACAACAATGTTTTTCTGAATGAGAATGCTGATTTTTGGAATACTGCAAAAAACGATTTCAGGCTTGGCAATTCTTCTTCGGCAATTGGCAAAGCAGATCCTGACACAGCATTGCTGGTACCCTCAGATCTTCTGGGAACAGATCGCAGTTCTGAACCCGATATTGGGGCCTATGAATTTGTTGCTTTCGATCAGAATTAAGCTTTAGCAATATTATTTGAAAGAATTTTCTTTCAATATTCTTGATTTCCAACACTTTATGTAGAAAAACCTTAATTATTCTACGGTAAAAGTAGGGTGTCTTTTCGAATAGGTTTACTACTTTGTACCCAAATACCTTGGCATGGAGTATTCTTATACTATTATTGATTCCGACGCCACCTCAAATTTGCAGTTGCAGCACTATTTGGAGGACTATGGGGATTTTGTATGCACCAGTCAGGCTAGAAACTGTGAAGATGGCTTAAATGCTATTCTTAAATACACTCCGGATGTTGTTTTTATTAACCTAAACGACAAGGCTTTTGAATATTTTCACATGGTCACTGAATTGTATCAGTATGTTAAAAATATTCCCATTCTTATTGGAATCTCAAAAAGCAAGGAGTACGCCTATAATGCTATTAAACATAATTTCTTTGACTACTGGCTGATGCCTTATAATGAATTTGATATTCGGAAGACGCTATTACGGCTTAAAAAACAATTGCCAAAAGAAGATGTTTCTCATACGCTTTGTCTTAAATCTTACAATGATTACCAATATCTGGATACCAATGAAATACTTTATTTAAGAGCAGACAATAATGCTACAGATTTCATCATGAAAGACGGCAGTAAAATAAGCGCCTATAAAACCCTTAAGACTTTTGTAAATCAGTTACCCTCCAATTTCATACGTGTTCACCAAAGTTATATCCTGAACACCAATTATGTCTCGGGAATTAATTATGGAAAATCTACATGCTTCTTAAAGATTAGAAAAACACAACTGCCTTTTTCCAAATCTTATAAAGAAAATATAGATGGTTTAAAAAAGATTTTATCAAAAAACACCATATCACCCTCCAATTAAAGGAATACTCTCAAAAACCTTTCGAATACTCATAGAATAGGTACATCTGCTAATACTTTTATATTAAAACAATAAACTTTTGGTTATCCTTTTAAATTAGTCCCATGCTAGTCAATAATAACTAACCCCTTAAAAAAACGATAAAGATGAAAAAAGTTTTAAGCATTGTCGCAATAGTAGTATTTAGTATGGGATTATATTCCTGTGACGCAGATAACAGCGCTGAAGATCAATCTCTATATGAGCAAGGAACTGGTGGAGATGACATACCGACCGGAGGAGGTAGATCCTAGCCTAAAATTAATTTTAAGTATATATTCAACCCTCACAAGTTTTATAAATTATTAGAAAGCCTTAAATAGTGTATTTAGGGCTTTTTAATTATCTTGTATTAGAAGCCATTTGTTTCTAAGTGTTATGGTAACTAAAAAACATATAGTTCTAATATCGCTCTTATTTCTTTTTTTTTCCTGTAAAAAAGAAAATCAATCGCCTCATTTAAATGGTGAACTTCTCAGTTCAGATAGCACCCAGGTGTGGATCAAAAATGGAACAGACGCAAATCTACCTTCAAAAGCCCAAAAGGATTTTTTACAAAAGGCTTATGAGCTTGCTACCGGTGAGCCAAATGATTCGATAAGGCTGAAGCATTATTCCGAACTTTCCCTGGCTTATCTGAAATTAAAAGATTCTACACGTTTCCGAATGGTCAATAAAAGTGCCCGGATTCTCTCACGTGAAATTAAAGATTCTTCAATCCTCGCGGCATTACATTGGGATCTGGGCGATTTTTATCAGAATTATTTTTCTAAGGACAGTGCCTATTACCAATACGCCCAGGCTGAAAAAATTTATACCGCCTTAGGAGACAAGTTCAGAAGGGGCCGACTACTTTATCAGATGTCTATAATACAAAAAGACTTAAAGGACTATACCGGGGCCGAGATAAATATCATAAATGCCATAGAACTCTTCCAAAAACATGAAAATAATGAACAATTGTTCCTCTGCTACAATTTATTGGGGGCTATTTCCAAAAGCTTGAATGAATTTGAACTATCACGGAACTATTTTTCTAAAGCAGGAGAATACCTCAACAAACTACCAAAAAAATCGATTAATGCAAAACAAAATATACTGAACAATAATATTGGGAATTCCTATAAGGAACAAGGAGATTATTTAAAAGCTATTAAATATTTCGAAAAGGTAGTAGGCACAGATAGTTTGCTGATTAAGAATCCAAAAAGC
This sequence comes from Eudoraea sp., assembly GCF_049669105.1. Taxonomy (NCBI): domain Bacteria; kingdom Pseudomonadati; phylum Bacteroidota; class Flavobacteriia; order Flavobacteriales; family Flavobacteriaceae; genus Eudoraea; species Eudoraea sp. The sequence continues at coordinate 193 of NZ_JBATKE010000041.1, read as the reverse complement.
TACGCCCTTGCTCTTGATAATTTGGCTTATAGTCAGTTCAAAACGGGCAAAATGAAAATTTCCGAGGCCAATTTAAAAGAGGCTTTGCAAATTAATATCCAGGAGAACTACCTTGATCAAATTGCCATGAGTCGCTACCATCTGGCGGAGTATTTTTTGGCTGAAAGAGATACTTCATTAGCAATGGACAATG